>NZ_CP150484.1:1105725-1251987 GCF_037997115.1 Amycolatopsis coloradensis | reverse complement strand
GGTGCGAAGGTCGAGTTTCCTCGGCTGAGCCGAGGGAAGGGGGCCTTCACGCGTTTCAAGCGCGCCCGATGGCGACGAAAGCGCACAGCGCGAGGTAGCCCAGGTCCAGCAGCGCGACCAGGGGCTCCCGGCGACGCAGCCGGACGACCACGGCGCCCGCCATGACCAGCGCCAGCCCGAGGGCGGCCAGCGGCACGAGTTCCGGCGCGATGTCGAGCAAGGCCGGAAGGATCAGGCCGACCGCGCCCAGGATCTCGACCACCCCGATGAACTTCACGGTACCCGGGCCGAAATCCAGCACCCAGCCCGCGGCCGACGCCACGCCGGCGATCTTTTCCCTTGGCAGGAACATTTTCCCGACGCCGGACACGGCATACATGACGGCCAGCAGCCAGGCGACGATCCATAGTGCGGTGTCCATCAGTGCCCCGCGAACTGGCCTGGCGTGTAGTCGCCCGCCGGCTGCCGGGTGATGACGTTGAGCCGGTTGAAGGCGTTGATGAGCGCGATCTGGGTCACCAGCGCCACGAGCTGCTCGTCGTCGTAATGCTTGGCGGCGGCCGCCCACGCCTCGTCGGTGACACCGCTGCCGTCGGCGAGGCGGCAGCCCTGCTCGGTGAGCTCCAGCGCGGCGCGTTCGGCCTCGGTGAAGACCGTCGCCTCGCGCCAGCACGCGACCAGGTTCAGCCGGGTCGTGGTCTCCCCCGCGTGCGCCGCGTCCTTGGTGTGCATGTCGAGGCAGCCCGAGCAGCCGTTGATCTGGCTGGCCCGGATGTTCACCAGTTCCCTTGTCGCCAAAGGAAGTTCGCTGCCGTCGAGCACCTTCGCGGCCGAGACGAGGTGCTTCACCAGCTTCGGCGCGAGAGCGGTCTTGAGGTAATCGATCCTTGCCTGCACGGGATTTCTCCTTCTCGTCGGTGTTCACTTACTTCGACGAGGAGGACTCCCGGGAGGTAACACCCATGGCCGCGAGGCGACGCGGGTCACTCACGGAATCGATTTCGACGATACGGCCGTCGACGATGGTGCAGGACATCACGCCCAGCAGCTTGCCGGTCCGGCTCCACGACACGATTCCCGGTTTGCCGTTGACCAGCGCGGGACGAGTGGTGACGACGGCGCGCGCCCCGCGCTGGACTCGCGTGGCCACCTCGGCCGCGCCGAGCCGCACGACCTCGCCGTGCCTGCTCCGCGAACGCCACGTCACGTCGGGGTCGAGCATCTCGACCAGTCCTTCGAAGTCTCCTTCGCGCGCGGCGGCGAGGAACGCCTCGACGACCGCGTGTTGCCGAGGCTCGTCGGCTGGACGCCGTCCTTGCACCTTCCGGCGAGCCCGGCTGGCGAGCATCTTGGCCGCGGCGGCGGATTTGCCGAGGATCTCGCCGACCTCGGCGAACGGGACCGCGAACAGGTCGTGCAGGACGAACGCCAGCCGCTCCGCCGGGCCGAGGGTGTCGAGCACCACGACCAGCGCCACCCCGACCGATTCGGCGAGCAGCGCGTCCTCTTCCGGCGAGTCCTCCAGCACCAGCAGCTCGGGCGGCTCGTCGTAGGAATCCTCGGGGCGGGTCTTGCGGGAGCGCAGGACGTCGATGCAGACGCGGCCGACGACCGTGGTCAGCCAGCCGGACAGGTTGTCGATCGTGTCGGCGTCCTGGCGGGCCAGCCGCAGCCAGGCCTCCTGGACGGCGTCTTCGGCGTCCGCGCGCGAGCCGAGCATCCGCTGGGCCACGGCCACCAGACGCCCGCGCTGCTCCTCGAACGCGCTGGCCAGCGCCTCACCGGTCATGTCGATACCTTTCTCGCGCCGAACCCGTCATGGACATGACGAGCGCGACGCGAGAAAGGTAACCGAAGACGTGACTCGCGTGCTCAGAGACGTGACTCGTCACCCAGGCGGAAGCGAAGGGGCCTTTCCCCGCTTCGTATGCGAGGAAAGGCCCCTTCACCACATTCGGCACAGCCCTGCGGAGCCGGGCCGAGTACCGCTCAGACGTCCCGGATCGGCGTCTTCACGGTCTTCTTCATGCCGGGGTTCTTCGTCTCCGGCTTCTTCTTACCGGGCTCCGGTTCCGGCTCGGCGGTCGAGCCGCCGATACCGGAGTCGATCGCCGCCGTGACGATCAGGTTCCGCTCGTCGGACGAGATGACCTCGCCGTCGAGGAGCTCCTGCGTCACGGCCCGCACGTAGGTCACGAACTGCTCGTTCGACGAGTAGTCCGACTCGTCGTCGATCACGTCGTTGATCGTGCAGCCGTTGCCGGTGTCGCGGTTCTCGACCTGGCTGTCCGCCGTGCCGAGGATCACGGTGTCCCGGACGTCGGAGTCCGGGCACGCGTCCGGGCCCGGCGGCGCGGCGACGATGGTGAACGCGCCGCCCTGTTCCGCCGAGACGTTGCCCGCCTTGTCCGACGCGCGGTAGGTCAGCGTGTGCGTGCCGAGCTCGGTCACCTTCACCGGCGCGGTGTAGACCGTCCAGGCCCCACCGTCCAATTTGTACTCGATCTTGTCGACGCCGGACCCGGTGTCCGTCGCGGTCAGGTTGATGGTCGCGTCCTCGATGTACGACCAGCTTCCGTCCAGATCTCCGCTCACCACCACCGAGACGGCGGGCGCGGTGCTGTCGTCGCCCTCGACGATGGTGAACGTCGCCGTGCCTTCGGCCGAGACGTTGCCCGCCTTGTCGGTGGCGCGGTACTTCACCGTGTGCGCGCCGACGACGGTGAGCGCGAGCGGCGCCGAGTACGTCAGCCACGGTCCGCCGTCCAGCTGGTACTCGACCTTGCCGACGCCCGAGCCGGCGTCGGTCGCCGTGAGGGCCACGGTCGCCTTGCCGACGTAGTTCCCGGCGGTGTCCTTGGTTCCGGTCACCTCGGAGGTCACCGTCGGCGCGGTGGTGTCGCTGCTGACGATCGTGAAGTGCGCCATGCCCTCCGGCGAGACGTTGCCCGCCTTGTCCGACGCGCGGTACGAGACCATGTGCATCCCCGGCGCGGTGACCGCGACCGGAGCGGTGTACGCGGTCCACGCGCCTTCGTCCACTTTGTACTCGACCTTGTCGACGCCGGAGCCGGCGTCGGTCGCGGTGAGCTTCACGGTGGCGGTGTCGAGGTAGTTGCCCGCGGTGTCCTTGGTCCCCGTCACCTCGGAAGTCACCGTCGGCGGAGTCGTGTCGCCGGGCTGCCCGGTCACGACGGTGAACGACGACATCCCTTCCGGCGAAACGTTGCCCGCTTTGTCAGAAGCGCGATAGTGGACCATGTGCGCACCGGCGGCGGAGACCGCCACAGGTGCGGTGTACGCGGTCCAGGCGCCGCCGTCGAGCTGGTACTCGACCTTGTCCACTCCGGACTGGCTGTCCGACGCGGACAGGTTCACCGTCGCGGAACCGACGTAGTTCCCGGCGGTGTCCTTGGTACCGGTCACGTTCGCGGTCACGGTCGGCGGAGTGGTGTCGGCGCCGCCGCCGTCGGTGACGACGAACTCGCCCATCATCTTGGTGTGGCCCTGGATCGTGCAGTAGTACCGGTACTTGCCCGGGGTCAGCGTGACCGTGGCCTCGTGCACGCCGTTCTTGTCGTCGTAGGGATTGGCGAGGATGTTGAGGTTGACGTCGTGGTTGTAGCCCGGCGTCGAGGTGTCGAACGTCAGCGTGTGCGACATCGTCGAGCCGAGGGCTTCGGTGTTCTTGAAGACGATCGTGGTCTCGCCCGCCACCGCGGTGGACGGCGCGCTGAGGTAGTGGTCGGTGCTGTCGCCCGCGGTCCATTCCAGGGTCTGGACGGGTGCGGCGGAGGCGGGTGCGGACGAGCCCGGTAACACCAGGCCCGCCAGTGCGAGCGTCGCGGCCACCAGGGCCACGACGAGGGTTCTTGGGGACATCGCAGGGAAACCTTCCGTACAAGGGACACCGGCCGGGCACGCGAACCCGCGCGCCCGGCCGGCTTTCGCGCTACAGCTGCCGCACCCGGATGTTGCGGAACTCCATCAGGTCGTTGTCACCGTGGTTCTGCAGACCGATGAACCCGCTGACGAACTGCCGGAAGTCGGTCGACGGGTCGCCCGCCCGCGACGAGTTGATCCCCGGCGCGTTCTCGAACTCGTTGATCACGACACCGTTGCGGATGATCGTGTACTTCTGCCCGACGACCTTGACCTCGTACTCGTTCCAGGTCCCCTTCGGCTTCACGCCCGCCTGGTCCAGCGGCCGCGGGTCGAAGTTGTAGATCGACCCGGTCTTCTGCGGCTCACCGGTGGCCCCGTCGTACAGCTGCACCTCGTGGCCGCAGTAGATCGCGACCCAGGCCTGCGACGTCCTCGCCGAACCGACCGTGCCGCAGCTGCCCGGCGGACGCTGCTCCAGCGGGGTGCGCGGGTCCGGGAACCGGACGAACACACCGCTGTTGGCGCTGCCGGTCGGCGCGATGTCCTTGAACTGCAGCTTCACCGAGAAGTTGCCGAACTGCCGTGCCGAGTACCACAGCATGCCCAGCCCGCCCGACGGTCGCAGTGACCCGTCCGGCTGGATGGCGAACTGCCCGGACGGCGCCTGCGACCAGTTGCGGAACGATTCGGGCGTGCCGTCGTAGATCGCGTCGTAGCCGGTGACGCCCTTGTTGCCGATGGGCGAAGCGGCGGCCGCGGCGTTGATCTTGTCCGACTCGGCCGCGTTCAGCACGCCGAGGTCGCCCAGCCGGTCCACGGCCTGCGTGACATGGTTGACGAAACCGGCGTGGGAGGTCCACGTGCTCTCGTCGTCGATCATGTCGTCGACCGTGCAGCCGCCACCGGCGTTGCGGTTGGTCACCCCGGTGTCGGTGTCACCGATGGTCACCGTGGCACTGGAATCCGCCACGAGACACCCGACGTTCACCGAGTTCCGCGTGGTCACCGTCTCGCCGTTCGCATAGGTCACGGTCAGCTTGGCGGTGTACAGACCCGTGCGCGGGTAGGTGTGCCGCGGGTCGGGCTGCGTCGAGATCGTGCCGTCGCCGAACTCCCACTTGTAGGAGACGCCGCCGGACTTCGACCCGGTGAAGGCCGCGGTGAGCGGCTTGTTCTGCACCATGGTCGACGACGCCGCCGCGGCCGGGGTCGCCTCACCGCCGATGTAGCTGATCTTCAGCAGCTTCTGGTTGTTGGTCAGGGTGAAGAAGCCGCCGCCGTAGTCGAGCGCGTACAGCGCGCCGTCCGGCCCGAACTTGGCGTCCATCCACTGGTTCAGCTTGGTGTCGCCACCACCGGTCGGGATGATCTGCCGCACGGTCTCGGCGAACACCGGCGGATCCTGCTTCGCGACGCCGTTCGGGTCGAGGGTGACCGCGATCCGGTTCTGCCCGTTGCTCTGGTCACCGATGAACCACTTGTCGTTCCAGTAGGCCGGCCACGCGACACCGCTGTTGGTGTTGACCAGTTCGCGGTGGTACGTCGGCCCGGTCATGACCGCCTGGCCGCCGCCCTTGAGGTAGGGCTGCGTATAGGTGGCCTCGGCCGCGTTGTACGACGGGACGGAGCTGTTGGGCCGGTTGGGGAACACCGGTCCGCCGCCGTCCGGCGAGTACCAGATCATGTTCTTCTTGATCGGCGGAAGGTTCACCAAACCGGTGTTGCGCGGCGAGGTGTTGACGGGGTTGTCGCAGTCGTACCAGCCGGTGAGCACCGCGGCGTCGGTGCTGCTGCGGTCGCGGTACGGCTGCTTGTTGCCCATGCAGTACGGCCAGCCGTGGTTACCCGCCTCGGTGATGACCGTGGCGGTCTCGTACTTGGCCGGGCCGAGTTCCGGGCTCGGCGAGGACGCGTCCGGGCCGACCCACGCGGCGGTCAGCCAGTTGGTCTTCTTGTCGACTTGCAGCCGCGAGATGTTCCGCACGCCCATCACGTAGATCTCGGGCCTGGTCTTGTTCCCGGGGTCGTTCGCCTCGGGGAACAGGTTGCCCGCCGGGTTGGTGTAGGTACCGTCCGGCTCCGGGTGGATCCGCAGGATCTTGCCGTTGAGGTCGTTGGTGTTGCCGGCGGTACGGCGCGCGTCCTGGAACGAGACGCCCTTGTAGTCCTGGGTCCAGTTGTTGCCGGAGTACCCGTTGGAGCCCTGCGACGAGTTGCTGTCACCGGAACCGATGTAGAGGTTCCCGTCCTTGTCGAAGTCCATCCCGCCGCCGGCGTGGCAGCAGCTGTGGACCTGGACGTCCCACGACAGCAGATCCTTGCGGGTCGCCTGGTCCAGCGTCTGGTTCTTCAGGTCGTAGGTGAACCGCGAAACCGTGCGCTTGCCGATCCGCTTGTCGATGTCGACCGACGAGTGCGGCATCCAGTAGGCGTACATCCAGCCGTTCTCGCTGAACTTCGGGTCCAGCACGAGACCGAGGAGGCCTTCCTCGTTCTTGACCAGTTCGTCGCCGCTGCCGCGGTTGCCCATCACCTTCAGCGTGGTGAGCAGCTTCGGCTTCTTGGTGACCGGGTCCCACTGGTGGATCGTGCCGCAGCCGGCGCCGATCTCGGGGTTGGTCCAGTCGTTCGGCGCGGGCACGACGTTGCCGGCGCAGGCCGCGCGGCCGATGTAGAAGACCCGGCCGTTCGGCGCGATGGTGAGCCCGTGCGGCTCGCCCATCTGGTCCAGCTGGCCGGGCTGGTTGATCCCGGTCAGGCGTTCGACCTTGTAGTTGGCCGCGATACCCGCCTTGCAGTCACCGCGCACCATGCCGGTGGTCCACTTGAGCGCGCCGAGGATGTGGCTGCGGAACTGGGCTTCACCGTAGCTCGCCTCGGTCCGGCCCATGCCGCTGTAGAAGGAGCGGCCGCCGTCGTAGTCACGGCACCACGAGATCGGGTGGAAGGCGCCGTTCGCGCCGACCCCCGGTTTGTAGGTCGATTCCTCGACCTGCGCGACCGTGTGCACGGTGCCGACCGGGTTGACCTCCCAGTTGAGCCACCGGTCGGTGCGCACCCACTTCTGTGGCAGGCCCGCGGTGGCCGGGTTCGCCTTGTCGAGGACGTCGACCGTGGCCTGGGCCGGATCGGGCTCCGGCGGCGGCGGGGTGGTCGAGTTGTCCTTGTACAGCTTCCAATCGGCCAGCTGGATGAGCGGTTCACCGGCGTTGGCGGTGATGTTCAGCCGGTAGTTCGCGTACGCCGTGGTGTTGGTGAAGGTGAACTTGCGGCTCACGAACCGGTCGGCGAACGTCTCGTTGGTGCGAGTGTCCAGATCGGTCCACGTGGTCCCGTCGTTGGAGCCCTGCAGGGTCCAGCTCTTGGGGTCACGTCCGGGGAAGTCGTTCGCCGAGACGAGGTCGTAGCTGCTCACGGCCACCGGGGCGGCCATCTTGTAGGCGACCCAGCCGGTCGGCGAGAAGGTCAGCCACTTGGTGTTCTCGTTGTTGTCGGTGAGCTTTTCCTTGGTCTCGTTGGGCGGGTTCTCCGCGCTCGCGGTGACCGAGGCGACCGCCTCCGGCGTGGGGCGCGCCCCCACCGGACGGGCGCCGATCAGCCCGGAGAACCACTGCGAGCCGTCCTGCGCCCGCGCGGCGTCGGAGAGGCCGAGGAAACCGCCGCCCGCCTTCATGTAGTTCTGCAGCGAGGTTTCCTGGTCACGGTTCAGCGTGATGCCTTGCGCGGACAGGAAGACGACGCCGCGGTACTTCGCGAGGTTGGCCTGCGTGAACACCGCGGGGTCCGAAGAGGACGAAACGGAGATGCCGTTCGCCTGGCCCAGGCTCGCGATCGCGTCCGTGGCACGCAGGACGGGGTCCTTCTGGTCCGCGGCCGCGCCGTGGAAGACCAGGACGTTCACCGGGACGTTCGTCGCGGCTTCGGCGGTCACCGGCGCGATGGCCAGCGGCAGCCCGGAGGTGACGACGGCGCCGACCGCGAGCGCGGCCAGTGACCGTCTGCGGAGCCGGCGTTGCGAAAACACTCGTCTCAAGTTCTCGCTCCTTTCAAGACTAGTGGTGGTGGGCCGAGGCGCCGGTGGCGTTCGGCGTGGACGTGGTGGTGTGCTGGTGCCCCTTGAAGCGGTCGATCGCCTCCTGGGCGCCCGCGGGCATCCCGCCGTCGGCGTTGCGGACCAAGAACACCCCGGACATGCCGTCGTCCGAGTGCTGCTGGACGTGGCAGTGGTACATCCACGCGCCCGGCCCGACGCCGTCACCGGCGATCACCTGGAACCCGAAGGAGTTGCCGGGGTCCAAGGTCTTGTTGTCGAGGATCGGCGCGTTGTCGGTCGCGCTGGTGAGCATGCCGGTGCGGGTGTCCGCCCAGCGGTGCGCGTGCAGATGGAAGGTGTGCATCAGGTTGCCGTGCCCGATGCAGATGAACTCGACGCGTTCGCCGAGGTTCGCCTCGAAGATCGGGGTGTTCGGGGCGACCTGGTGGTTGATCCACATTTCGGTGAACACCACGGTGAACTGCTTGCTGGGCAGCAGATCGCCGCGTTTGCGCACGATCAGGCCGCCGTAGAGACCCTTCATCAGGCCCGCCGTGCCGTGGTCGCCGCCGAACGCGTGGTCGTGGTAATGCCAGTACCCCGCGCTGCCGGGCATCCAGAAACCGTTGGCCGCCTGGTAGGCCGTGCGGGTCTTCCAGGTGTAGGTCTTGGTCTCGTACGGCTTGTTGAAGGAATCGTTGAACGGCGAGCCGTCCGACTTGGTGTCGTAGTTGACGCCGTGCGGGTGGATCGAAAGCCGCTGGTCGGTGTTGTTGACCAGCTCGATCACCAGCGTGTCGCCCTCGTAGCACTCCAGGAGCGGCCCGGGGATCGTCGGCTTGCCGGGTTCGAGCCCGTAACCGACCCGGGTCGAACCGGGAACGTAGTCGGCGTAGACGGTGATGTTGCGGGTCATCCCGGCCGCGGCGGCCGGTGCCGAACCCGCGCTGGCCGACACCACGACCGGGGCGATGACCCCGGCCGCGGTGCCCGCGAGCATCGATCTGCGGGACAGCCCGCGGTGTTTCTTGTCCATTGTGGATTCCCCAGCTAGAAGCGGACGTTGCGGAGATAGGTGAATCCGGTCTGGGCGGTGCTCAGGGGATCCGTGGGGTTGTCGTGCTCGACGATGTATTCGGCGAGGTGGGGACGGGTGTGGCGGAAGATGCGCGGGAAGTCGATGACGCCCTTGCCCGGGTCGACCATCTCGCCCGCCGCGGTCCGGTCCTTGACGTGGTACTGCACCACGCGCGGGCAGTGTTGCCGGTACAGCGAAACCGGGTCCATCCCGCCTTCCACCGCCCAGAACAGGTCGATCTCCAGGTGCACGTACCGCGGGTTCGTGTTCCTGGTGAGCACGTCGTACGGGCGCACGCCGTCGATGGGCGCGAACTCGTGCGCGTGGTTGTGGTAGCCGAGCGGGATACCGGCCTGGCGGAACTTCCGTGCCGCCGTGTCCATCCGGCCGGCGAACTGCTTCCAGCCGTCGATGGTGTCGAAATTCGCCCACGGCACGTTGGCGCGGGTGTTCCCGAGGATCTTCGCGTCCGCGATGGTCTTGTCGAGGTCACCGTCGATGCCGACGTGCGTGGACGTCGCCTTGATGTGGTTCTTGTCCAGCAGACCGCGGAACTCCTCGGCCGTGCGGCCGTAGGTGCCCGCCAGTTCGACCTTCCGATAGCCGATGTCCGCCAGCGCGGACAGGGTTCCCGGCAGATCGGCCTGCAGCGCGGTGCGCAGGGAGTAGAGCTGGATGCTGATCTTGTCCACCGGGACCCGGCCCCGACCGTGGTGGCCGCGTCCCTGGGTCTCCGCCTCGGTGGCCGCACTGGCCACGCTCGGCAGGGCTACCGCAGCGCCGACCGCGACCGCCGCCGTCGCCGCGCCGCGCAGGAGCGCCCGTCGAGAGTGGAACTGCTCAGCTTCTTCACCGCACATGAAACCGCCCTCACTTCTGGTTGCTGAAAGCCGCGTCGAAGGCCGCCGACGGCTTGTCGAACAGGAGCCCCCGCAGAAAGGTCACGGCCTCCGCCGCGCCCCGGAGCCGGTCCATGCCGGCGTCCTCCCACTCCACCGAGATCGGACCGGCGTAGCCGATCGAATTCAGTGCGCGGAAACAGTCCTCCCAGGGCACGTCGCCGTGCCCGGTCGAAACGAAGTCCCAGCCGCGTCGGGGATCTCCCCAGGGGAGATGCGAGCCGAGCCGTCCGTTCCGTCCGTCGAACCGCTTCCGGGTGTCCTTGCAATCCACGTGGTAGATCCGGTCGGCGAAGTCGAGGATGAAGCCGACCGGGTCGAGGTCCTGCCAGATGAAGTGCGAAGGATCCCAATTCAGCCCGAATGCCGGACGGTCGCCGACAGCTTCGAGCGCACGTTTGGTGGTCCAGTAGTCGTAGGCGATCTCCGACGGGTGGACCTCGTGGGCGAACCGCACGCCCACCTCGTCGAAGACGTCGAGGATCGGGTTCCACCGGTCGGCGAAGTCCTGGTAGCCGTCGTCGATGACCGCCTGCGAGACGGGCGGGAACATCGCGACGTACTTCCAGGTCTTCGAACCGGTGAAGCCGATCACCGTGTCCACGCCGAGTTTCGCGGCCGCGCGGGCGGTGTCGGCCATCTCCTTCGCCGCCCGCTGCCGGACGCCTTCCGGTTCACCGTCGCCCCACACCCGCGAAGGGATGATGGCCTGGTGGCGTTCGTCGATCGGGTCGTCACAGACGGCCTGACCGACGAGGTGGTTGGAGATCGCCCACACCTTGAGGCCGTGCTCGGCGAGCAGCTTGAGACGGCCGAGCACGTAGTCCTCTTCGGACAGTGCGCGGTCGACCTCGAAATGGTCGCCGGAACACGCGATTTCGAGGCCGTCGTAGCCCCATTCACTGGCCAGCCTGCACACCTCGGTGAACGGGAGATCCGCCCACTGGCCGGTGAACAGGGTGATCGGACGGCTCATGCTTGCTCCTCGAAGGTGATCGCGTCTACGTCGAACAAGCCGCCGGAACCGCCCTTGAACACGAGGAACAACGGGCCGGTGCCGCCGGGGTCGGTGATGGCGGAAGCCGGGATGTCGGCATAGGTGTCCCAGCCGCCGGTGTTGGCGACGGTGACCGTCTGGACCAGGGGTCCGTCCACCGCGCCCGAGCGCACCTCGATCGTGCCGCCCGCGCCGCCGGACGAGACCCGGTAGCCGATGCCGCTGACGCCGACGAGGTTCACCGGGTCGAATTTGATCCAGTCACCGGATTCGATGTGGCCGACGCGTTTGCCGCCACTGGCGCCGGCGTGCGCGACGACCTCGATACCGCTGGACTGGGTGTAGAACTCGGCCTGCTTCAGCTTGGGCTGCAGGATGGATTCCGCCTCGCCGGTGAGCGCGGGCACGCCGTTTCCGCCGTTGTCGGTGTAGCTGGCGTTGATGACGCCGAAGACGTTGGCGTCCGCGCCGTGTCCTTCGTCGGCGGGCGTGGCGATGGTGCCTTCACAACCGGTCGCGCGGCTCAGCGGATGTCCGTGGCCCTCGTGGCCGAGGATGTATTCGACGGTCACCTTGGAGCAGTCGATCGGGTTGTCCTCGGCGTCGGTCACCTCGACCTTGAACGGGACCATGTCGCCGAAGCTGAACACGCTGCCGTTGACCGGGGTCTTCAGCGTGACCACCGGCGCGGTGTTGCCGACGGTGACCACCACGCTCGCCGAACCGGTCAGCCCGGTGGAGTCGGTGACCGACAGCTTCGCCGTGTACTGGCCGTTCGCGGCGTAGGTGTGGGAAACCGGGGTGGCCTCGGTGGAATCGGTCGTGCCGTTCCCGTCGAAGTCCCAGGCGTAGGTGAGCGCGCCGCCGTCGGGATCGTTCGTCCCGGCCGGGTCGAACTTGACGGTCAGCGGCGCCTGGCCGGACGTCTTGTCCGCGGCCACCTTGGCGACCGGCGTGCGGCGGCCCTTGGTGTAGTCGATGCGGTAGACGGCGGATTCCTTGGAGCCACCGAAGTAGCCGGTTCCGTAGTCGAGGACGTAGAGCGCGCCGTCCGGGCCGAACTCGAGGTTCATCGGGCGGACGAGGTCCATCGAGTCGAAGAACGGCTTGATGGCGCCGCGTTCACCGTTCGCGCCGACGGTGATCTCCTTGATCCAGCCGCGTTCCCATTCGTAGGCGAAGGTCTTGCCGTCGAAGTACTCCGGGAACTTGGTCTGCGACGGGTTCTTCGCGTCGAACTGGTAGACCGGGCCGCCCATCGGCGACTCGGGGCCGGTACCGAACTCGGGCACCGAACCGCCGTCGTAGGCGATCCACGCCTTCTCGACCGGCGGCAGATCGGTCAGGCCGGTGTTGCGCGGGCTGGTGTTCTTCGGTTTGGCGCAGTCGAAGGCGGCGCCGGACTGCTTGGTGGCGAAGTCGTAGTCGATGAACGGCAGGTTGTCCCCGACGCAGTACGGCCAGCCGAAGTTGCCGGGCTTCTTGATCAGGTTGAACTCGACCGTGCCGCCGGGCCCGCGCTTCGGGTCGGCAGCGCCGGCATCGGGACCGTAGTCGGCCAGGTGGATCCAGCCGGTCTTACGGTCGACGGCGAAGCGGAACGGGTTGCGGAAGCCCATCGCGTAGATCTCGGGCTTGGTCTTGGCCGTGCCCTTGGGGAACAGGTTGCCCTTGGGGATCGTGTACTTGCCTCCGGCGCCGACCTTGATCCGCAGCACCTTCCCGCGCAGGTCGTTGGTGTTGGCCGAGGTGCGCTGCGCGTCGTACACCGGGTTGCGGTCGGCGCGCTCGTCGATCGGGGTGAAGCCGTCGGAGGCGAACGGGTTGGAATCGTCCCCTGTGGACAGATACAGATTGCCCTTGGCGTCGAAGTCGATCTCGCCGCCGGCGTGGCAGCAGATGCCGCGTTCGGCGGGGACCTGGAGGATCTTCTGCTCGCTCGCGAGGTCGAGCTTGTTGTCGGTGCCGAGCTTGAACCGCGAAAGCTGGTTGTAACCCTTGAACGGCTCGAAGTCGGCGGGGGTGCCGTTCTCCGGCGCGTCACCGGCGGGGGTGTTCAGCTTGGGCGCGTAGTACAGGTAGACCCAGCGGTTCTTGGCGAAGTCCGGGTCGATGGCGACGCCTTGGAGGCCGTCCTCGTCGTGGTTGTAGACGGGGATCTGCCCGGCCAGCGACGTCGTCGCCGACGAGCTGGTGTACCAGACGCGGCCGTCGCGCGAGGTGTGCAGGACGTCGCGGTTGGGCAGCACCGAAAGCGCGATCGGCTCGCCGGTCTTCTCCTCGCCCTTGGCCAGGGTGATCTGGTCGAAGTCCGCGTCGACCGGGTCTTCCTGGGTCTTGGCGCAGCCCGCCTCGCTCAGCTTGGTGGCGTACTTGATGCCGCCCGCCAGATGCTTGAGGAAGGCAGGCTCGGCGTAGGAGGCCTTGGTGTGCCCGCCGCCGGTGTACCAGGAGCGGCCGCCGGAATTCTCATGGCACCAGGCGATCGGGTGATCGCCCATCGCGCCGTCGCCGGGCTGATAGCTCTTCTCGTCCAGGCTCGCGAGCACGTGGACGTTGCTGCGCGGGTTCTCGCGGTAGTTGTACCACTCGTCGGTGCGCGGCCAGGTCTCCGGAAGATCCACAGTGGACACGTGCTCATGATCTTCGACCTTGACGTTCGCCTGCTGGATCTGCGGGTGGGACTTGAAGTAAGCCCCGACCAGCTCGCCGTACCAGGGCCAGTCGTACTCGGTGTCGGAGGCGGCGTGCACGCCGACGTACCCGCCGCCTCCCTTCACGTACCGCTCGAACGCGGCCTGCTGGTCCGCGTTCAGCACGTCACCGGTGGTGGAAAGCCAGACCACCGCGTTGAACCGCTTGAGGTTCGCGTCGGTGAAGGCCGCCGCGTCCTCGGTGGCCTCCACCGCGAAGTGGTTCTGTGCCCCCAAATCCTTGATCGCCTTGATGCCGTCGGGGATCGAATCGTGCCGGAAGCCCGCGGTCTTGGAGAACACGAGCACCGTGGCCGCTTCGTGCGCCGATGCGGTCTGCACCGGTAGCGCGACGCCTGTCAGAGCCGTGACCATGGATGTGACGAGCACACCCAATCGTCGTTTCAAAGACATAGCAGTGGCGATCCTTTCGATGAGCGGCGGCGATCAAGGAAGGGGATGCGGGGTGGAGCGTCCTTTCTGAAGGTGAGGTGGGGAGGGAGGGTGCGGGTGGGGATGGGGTGAGGTGGTCGTGAGTGGTAAGTGCCGTTAGAACGTCACTTACCACTCACGACCCCCTGTACCGAAGCCCTACTTCAGCCCTTGGAGCGACAACAACAGCGGATGCACGTCGGTCGCCCCGACGCGACCGGACGGCTGGAAGGCCGGATCCGAGCACAACAACACCGGACCATCCTCAGTGGAATCGGGCAGCCGTCCGTGCGAACCGCGCACCCAGCGCGGGTCGGTCGGGACGACGTCCATCGCGTAGCGGAGCCCGGCGAACTTCTTCGCCAGGTTGAGCCCGGCCCGCGCCTTGGCGAACTTGTCCTCCGGGTCGAAGAACAGCTCGGCGGGGTCGTAGCCCGGTTTGCGGTGGATCTCGACGCCGCGCGCGAAGTCGGGCTTCCGCTCGTCGTCGAGCCAGTAGTAGTAGGTGAACCACGCGTCCGGCTCGGCGACCGCGACGAGCTCGCCTGCGCGCTCGTGATCCAACCCATAGCGAGCCTGCGCCTCGCGGTCGAGCACCTCGTCGACGCCGGTCAGTTCACCGACGATCGACCGCACTCGCTCGATATCGGCGGAGTCGCGGACGTAGACGTGCGCGACCTGGTGGTCGGCGACGGCGAACGCGCGCGACGCCCACGGGTCGAGGTACTCCATGCCCGCCTGGGTGTAGACCTCCAGCAGACCCTCGCGCCGCAGCGCCCGGTTGATGTCGACCGGCCTGCTGACGTTCGTGATCCCGTACTCGCTGAGCGCGACCACGGTCGCCCCGGCGTTGCGGGCATCGTCGAGCAGCGGCGCGAGCGCGTTGTCCAATTCCCTCGCAGCCAGAGCAGCTTGCGGTGCGTCGGGGCCGAAGCGCTGCAGGTCGTAGTCCAGGTGCGGGACGTAGGTCAGCAGCAGGTCTGGACGCTTCTCCCGCAGGATCTGCCGTGACGCCCCGATCACCCACTTGCTCGACTTCAGCGACGCCGTCGGGCCCCAGTACTGGAAGAGCGGGAACTCCCCCAGCGCACCGGTCAGCTGGTCGTGCAGTTCGGGCGGGCGCACGTAGGCGTCCGGCGACTTGCGGCCATCGGCGTGGTAGATCGGCCGCGGGGTCACCGTGACGTCGGTGCTCATCCCCATCGCGTACCACCAGCAGACGTTCGCCGACGTGTAGCCGGGGTGCGCCGCCCGTGCGGTCTCCCACAGCTTCTCGCCACCGACGAGCCGGTTGTGCTGACGCCACAGGAAGATCTCGCCGAGCTCGCGGAAGTACCAGCCGTTGCCGACGATTCCGTGCTGCGCGGGCATGAGCCCGGTGAGGAACGTCGACTGCGCGCTGCAGGTGACCGCGGGCAGCACGGTGCCCAGTTCGGCCTGCCAGCCGTCTCGGGCGACAGCGGACAGTTTCGGCATGTCCCGCAACGCCTTCGGGGTCAGCCCGACGACGTCGATGACGACCAAGGGTTTCACGCGGACACCCCTTCCTTGACGAGGTTCGCCTGTGCCCATTCGAGTTCCGCGGCGATTCCGCCGACGAGGTCGCCCGCGTCCGGGAGCACGCTCCAGGTGTAGGTCTCGACCTCGATATGCGGTTCGCCGGGCAGTCCGGCGGCGACCGTGCGCAGGACGTCGGTCGTGGTGGACAGCGGCGCGGCCGGGTCCTGGTGCAGCGGCATGTGGAAATGCACGCGCCACGGCCCCTCCCCCGGCAGGTCGGTCCACGCCTCGGGCAGGTCGTCGGCCTTGCGCACGACACCGCCCGAAAACTCGCGGACCTGGTGCAGGTACCGCGGTTCGGCGAACGCCGCCAGCGCGTCACGAGCTTCAGCGGGATCTTCGACGTGCAACGCGGCGGAAGCCTGCACCTTCACGATGTCCACATCGGACTCCGCGATCGCCTTGAGGGTCTCCGCCGGATCGGCGAACGACACCGCGAGATGACAGGTGTCCAGGCACAGACCAACGTGCTCCGGATCGACGCGGCCGGAAAGCCAGCCCAGCGCGTCGGCCACGGTGTCGAGCACACAGCCGGGTTCCGGTTCGACGGCCAGTTTGATCGGCCGGTCACCGATCGCGCGGACGACCTGACCGAACGCCTCGGTGGCGCGGCGGTCGTCCTGATCGGTCCACGGTTCACGCCAAGCCAACGGCAGCGTCGATATGCTGCCGTAGGAAGCGTCCTCGGCGAGCAGGCCGGACAGCACGTTCACGCAGTCGATCGTGTAGGCGACCCGGTCCGGGTGTGTCCACTCAGGACGGTAGACCGCGTGCTTGACGACGTCGTCGTGGAAGCCGCCGTACGGGAACGCGTTCAGCGTGTAGACCGAAAGCCCGCGAGCGTCGAGTTCGGCGCGGAAACGTTTGCGTGCTCCGGCGTCTTCGGCGAGTCCGCGCGCGACAGGCGCGGAGAGCCACAGCCCCACGCCGAGCCGATCGGCGCCCAGCCGCTCACGCACGGGCAGCGCGTACCGCTCCAGCTGCGCGACGATGCCGTCGACATCCTCGGCGGGATGGACGTTCGTACAGTAGGAGATCATTTGCGGGCACCTCGCAGGACCGAGTTGCCCTCGAAGGTCACGGCCTCGCCGGTGAACCCGGGCAGCGGGTCGAGCGTGAGCCTGCCGCTGAGACCGTAGAAGTCGACGGGATTCTGCCACAGCACCTTGTCGACGTCGGCCTCGGTGAAACCGCCGTCGAGCATCGCCTGTCCGGTCTTGGCGGTCTTCAGCGGATCGGACCGGCCCCAGTCGGCGGCCGAGTTGACGATCATCTGGTCCAGCCCGTACTGGCGCAGGATCTCGACCATCCGGTGCTCGTCCATCTTGGTGTCCGGGTAGATGGAGAAACCCATCCAGGCGCCGGAGTCCTTGACCAGCTTGACGGTGACCTCGTTGAGGTGGTCGACGACCACGCGCTCCGGCGCGACGCCGGCCTCACGCACGACGTCGAGGGTGCGCTTGGTGCCTTCCAGCTTGTCGCGGTGCGGGGTGTGCACCAGGACCGGGAGATCGTGCTCCAGCGCCATCGCCAACTGCTGCGAGAAGACCTCGTCCTCTTCCTTGGTCATCGAGTCGTAGCCGACCTCGCCGACCGCGACCACGCCGTCCTTCGCCAGGTACCTCGGGAGCACGTCGAGCACCTCGCGGCAGCGGGGGTCGTTGGCCTCCTTGGGGTTCAGCGCGATCGTGCAATGGTGCCGGATGCCGAACTGGGCGGCGCGGAACCGTTCCCAGCCGATGAGCGCGTCGAAGTAGTCGGTGTACGAGCCGACGCTGGTGCGCGGCTGCCCCAGCCAGAACGCGGGCTCGACCAGCGCGCGGACACCGGCCGCGTACATGGCTTCGTAGTCGTCGGTGGTGCGGGAGGACATGTGGATGTGGGGATCGAAGATACGCACTGGCTCAGTTCTCCTTGAGGAGTTCGAGGGCGTCGGCGGGTACGTCACGTCCGGCCGCCCTGCGTTCGTCGGCGAAGTCGGCGAGCATTCTTCGAAGCTCGTCGTCCGCGCGGGAAGTAAGGTCCGCGACGGCGGCCAGCGGCACACCGACGAAGACGCATTTGAGGACGCCGTGGCGCCACGTGTGGTCGTCCAGGAACCGGGCGAAGGCACCCATGGCGGCGGCGACCAGCCTGATGTCGTTGGCGCGCAAGGCATCCTCGACCAGCTTGATCCCGGCATCGGTGACTTCGGCGCCCGGGGACTCCAGCGCGTTGAGCGCCCGCAGGACCCCGCGCCGCTCGGCGTCGTCGCCGTAGCGGTAGAGGTCGCGCAGTTCCGCGGCCAGCGCGGCGTCGTCGAGGACGTCGGCCAGGACCTCCACGAGCCGGACCCGCGCCCGGTCGTCGACAGTGCCGTGGACCAGCCCCTGAGGATCCGTGTCCGGGCGCAGCGCTTCACGGCCGACCTCGCGGCCGACGGCCGGGAAGAGCGAGCCGATCACCGACGGCTTCTCCCGGATCCGGCGTTCCGCCTTGGCCGACCACGTCTGCGGCATCGCCGCGGTGAGGGCCTCGAAAGCCCGCCGTGCGGTGTCCGGCGCGGCGTGGCTGTGCCGGGGCAGTTCGACCGCGGCCAGCCCGGTGTAGCCGATCTCCGCCAGCGCGGCGAGCGTCCCCGGCAGATCCAGGTGCCCGTCGCCGAACTCCAGATGCTCGTGGACCCGCGGCAGCATGTCGTCGAGCTGCACGTTCCACAGCAGCGGGCCGGCGAGGCGGACGCATTCGGCCGCGTTCACCGGCTCGACCGCGACGCAGTGCCCGACGTCGAGCGTGACCCCGAAGAGGTCCGGCTCGCCGAGTTCCTTGCGCAGGTCCAGGACCTGGCCGAGATGCTGCACGAGATGCCCGGGCTCGGGTTCCATCGCCAGCCGCATGTTCAGCCGCGCGGCGTGCTCCAGGACTGCCGAGACCCCCTCACGCAACCGGGCCCAGGCGAAATTAGAGTCCACAGTGGACACACCGGACCAGAACGAAACGCAATCGGCGCCGAGGTCCCCGGCGATTTGCAGGGCCCGCGCCAGGAAGTCGATCCGGAGCGCGGGATCGTCCGAAAGCAGCGTCGGGGAGTGCTTGCGCCACGGGTCGAGCAGGTAGCGTGCGCCGGTCTCGATGACGACCCGGTTCAGGCCGAGCGCCGAAAGCCGGGAGGCCACGTGATCGACCTGCCGCGCCAGATCGTCGGCGAACGGGTCGAAGTGATCGTGGTCAAGCGTCAGCGCCACCCCGGTGTACCCGAGGTCGGCGATGATCGCGAGCGCGTCGTCGAGCCGGTGGTTGGAGAAGCCGTTGGTGCCGTATCCCAGAGAAAACGTCATGTGGGGCTCACCTTCCGCGACAGCTTGCGGGCGATCGGCAGTGCGGCCGCGACCAGCACGGCCCCCAGTACCGAGCCCTTGGCCGTGACCGCCGCCTGCAGCGGGACCATGCCGTGGATGCCGGACTTCGTCGCCGACCGCACGGACTTCGCCGACGGGTCGCGGACGGCGTCCGCCTGCGCCCGGCCGACCAGGCCCGCGTAGCCCGAACCGGCCGCCATCGAGGCCGCGCGATGCCAGCCGCCCCGCGCCGGTCCGGTCAATGCCAACGTTGTCGCCGCACAGCTGGTGGCCAGTGCGGCGCGGGCCGTGCCTGGTTTCGCGCCGTGCACTTCCCCGGTGGACAACGCCGTGACGCCGAGTGTGTGCACACCCACCGCCGCCGCGGCGGTGGCCGCCTTCTTCGGAGAGTCGCCCGCGCCCAGCAGGACGTCGAGCGTGCGGCAAGCCGCCATCGCCACCGGCCCGGCCGGGGTCGGCTTGAGCACGGTGTCGTAAGCCCACACCGACGCCGCGAGCGGGACCGCGACGCGCATCGCCCGGCGGCCGCCACCGAGCGCTGCCAGGCCAAGTCCGGCAGCGGTCAGCACGGTCCCGGTGGTGAGCGCCGCGCCGGCACTCACCCGCCCGGACGGGATCGGCCGCTCGGGCCGCTCCACGGCGTCAAGCTTCCGGTCCGCCCAGTCGTTGAGGGCCATCCCGGCCCAGTAGAAGGCGACCGAAGACAGCGGCAGCAGCAGCCGTCGCCCGGTCATCTTGAGCCCCGCCGCGGCGGATCCGGCGACCGTGTCGCCGAGCACCGTCAGCGCGGCGGGCGCCCGCACGAGTTCCACGTAAGCCTTCACAGGGTTCCCGCCCAGGTGATCAGGCGGGCGGTCTGCTCGGCGAAGCGGTGTTCGTCGCTGCCCAGCGGATCCTTGAAGAAGAAGCCGAGTTCGGTCAGCGCGCCGCTCTGGCCGCCGGCGTGCGCCGCGGTCACCAGCCTCGCGAGGTCCAGGATCAGCGGCGCCGCGAGCGCGGAGTCGTAACCGGTCCAGGTGAACTGCAGGCTCATGCGCGCGCCGAGGAAACCCTCGAACGACACGTGGTCCCACGCGGTCTTGATCTCGCCGAGGTCGGGCACGTTGTCGATGTGCAGCGGCGCGGTGACGTCCTCGCCGAGCAGCGCCGCGAGCCCGCGGGCCTTGGATTCCAGCTTGCTGTTCGCGGTCACCGGGTCGGCGAGGGTCTCGCCGTCGCCGCCGCCCAGCAGGTTGGTGCCCGCCCAGGAGCGGACCTTCAGCGCCCGCGCGCTGAACATCGGCGCGAGGACGGTGCGCAGCAGCGTCTCACCGGTCTTGCCGTCGCACCCGGCGTACGGCAGGCCCTCGCGCTCGGCGAGCTGCCGCAGCGCGGGCAGGGTGATCCCGGCGGACGGCGTGAACTCGACGTACGGGCTTCCCGCCTTCAAGGCCGCGTAGGCCGACAGGGAACTCGACGGGAGCACCGTCCGTGCCGGGTCGGCGAGCGCCGCTTCCAGCGCGTCGAGGTCGTCATGTTCGGGCAGGTGGGGGCACGGGGCCTCGGTGGAGGACACGTTGACCACGACGACCCGCGCGAGGTCGTGCCGGTCGGCGAAAGCTCGGATGTCCGCCGTGAGCCGGGCGGCCGCGTCGGCCTGGGCACCGGTGTGGGACGCCGGGTGGTAGCCGTCGCGGATCTCGGCGTCCACCTCGGCCAGCCCGGACCGGACCGCGGCGAACGCCGCGTGCCCGAACACGCCGGCGTGCGCCAGCTGCTCGGCCCGCTTCTCCAGCGGCGTATGCGCGATGTCGTGCCCGCCGAGGACCAGATCGTCCCAGCCCGGCAACGGAACCCCGGCGAACGCGGGCAGCTCGGTGACGCAGCCGCCACCGCCCGTCACCCCCGCGCGCAGCGCGAGGAGCCCTACCGCGGCCGTGGTGGCCACCGACCCCCTCGCCCCGATCAACCAGATGCCCGTACGCTCGTGAGCAGGCATTTCCTCCACCTTTCCCAGCCCGAGAACACCAACCTCCGATGGTCGGATGTTTCGGATCGAACCAAGTCGCAGTGATAGCCGTCATGCGACTTTCGGCTGGATCTACTCCTCAGTTACTCCCCTTCGTGGTGACGCCGGGCACAGTGGTCCATCGCGCCTCGTCGGACGCGCTGCGTTCGACCGCGGCCAAGACCTGCTGAACCCTCAACCCGTCCTCGAAGGACGGTTCGGGATCCTTGCCGTCGCCGATCGCGTTGAGCAGATCGGCGACCTCGTTGGTGAAGGTGTGCTCGTAGCCGAGCAGGTGGCCCGGCGGCCACCACACCCCGACGTACGGGTGCTCGGGTTCGGTGACCAGGATCCGGCGGAACCCGGCCTCGGTGGCGGGCTGGCCACCGTCGAAGAAGGACAGTTCGTTCATCGACTCGAAGTCGAACGCGAGGCTCGCCTTCGACCCGTTGATCTCCAGCCGCATCGCGTTCTTGCGGCCCAGCGCGAACCGGGTCGCCTCGAAACTCGCCACCGCGCCGCCGGTGAACCGGCCGAGGAACAGCGCGGTGTCGTCGACCGTGACCTGCCCGGTACCGCCGTCGCCGTCCGGCCGCTCCTTGACGAAGGTGTTGGTCAGCGCGGAAACCCCGGTGATCGTGTCGCCCGTGACGAACTGGGCGGCGTCGACGATGTGCGCGCCGAGGTCGCCCAGCGCGCCCGAGCCCGCCTTGTCCTTGTGCAGCCGCCAGGTCATCGGCGCCTGGGCGTCGGACAGCCAGTCCTGCAGGTAGACCGTCCGCACGTGGCGGATCTCGCCGAGTGCCCCGCTCGCGACCAGTTTCCTGGCGTGCGCGAGCGCGGGCACCCGGCGGTAGTTGAACGCCACCATGGACCGGACGCCGTTGGCCCGTGCCTTCGCCGCCGCCTCGGCCATCGCTTCGGCTTCGGCGAGGGTATTGGCCAGCGGCTTCTCGCACAGCACGTGCTTGCCCGCTTCGAGCGCGGCGATCGCGATCTCGGCGTGGCTGTCGCCCGGTGTGCAGATGTCGACCAGGTCGACGTCGTCACGGGCGATCAGCGCGCGCCAGTCCGTCTCGACGTCTTCCCAGCCGAACCGTTCCGCCGCGGCCTTCGTCCGCACCTCGTCACGGCCGCCGAGCACGGCGAGTCTCGGGATCAGCGGCGGGCTGAAGAACCGGTGCACACTGCGCCACGCGTGCGAATGCACCGCACCCATGAACGCGTGGCCCACCATGCCGATCCCGATCGTTTCCTTTGCCGTGCTCATGCCCCTCCTATGTCTCCGCTTGCGTGTGTCGGGTACGCGGGTTTACGAGTCGAAGCCGACGTCCATGTACTTGTCGACGTTCTCCTTGGTGACCACCGCGGAGTACGTGGTGATCTCGGCGGGGATCTCGTGCTCGGCGAAGTCGCCTGCCCCCTTGCCCTGGCCGAGAAGCCGCGCGAGCGAGATCGCCGAAGACGCCATCGACGGGCTGTAGAGCACGGTCGCCTTCAGCGGCTCGGCGTCGGACTTGATCAGGTTCATCGCGTTCTTCGAGCCCGCGCCGCCGACCATCAGGAAGTTCTTGCGGTTGGCGTTGTTGATCGCCGCGATGACGCCGACACCCTGGTCGTCGTCGTGGTTCCAGAGAGCGTCCAATTTGGACGCCGACTGGAGCAGGTTCGACGTCTGCTGCTCGCCGGACTCCGGGGTGAACTGCGCCGAGACACGCGGTCCCACCTGGAAACCCTGACGCGCCAAGGCGTCCTTGAAACCCTTGCTGCGTTCCTGGGTCAGCGGCAGCGAGTCGATACCCGCGACCTCGCCGATCACCGGGCTGGCGATGTTCTTCGCCTTCATCTGCTGGGCGATGTAGTTCCCGGCGTTGACGCCCATGCGGTAGTTGTCGCCACCGATCCAGGTGCGGTACGCGAGCGGGGTGTCGAAGACGCGGTCCAGGTTGATCACCTGGATACCGGCGTCCATCGCCTGCTGGCCGACCGCGGTCAGCGCCTTGCCGTCGAACGGCAGGATCACCAGCACGTTGACCTTGGCGTTGATCAAGGTCTCCACCTGGGAGATCTGCTGGTTGACGTCGTTGGTGCCCTCGGTCGCGTTGAGCGTGACCTCACTGAACTTCTGCGCCTGCGCGCGGGCGTTCTTGGTGATGGCCGCCATCCAGCCGTGGTCCGCGGCAGGCGCCGAGAACCCGATGGTGACCGGGGTGCCGGGCTGCGAGTTCGCCCCGGCGTTGGCCACGTTGGCCGCGTTGTTCTGCGCCGGTGCCTCGTTCGAGGTGCACGCGGTCAGCAGCGCACCCGCTCCGACGGCCGCGCCTCCCAGCAGGAAGCGGCGGCGGTGCAGGGATTGTTCGGTCATGACGACTCTCCATCCACGGTGATCAAGTGCTCGTCTTTGTCTTTTTCACGGAGCGGAACTGCAGCAGCGCGGCCAGGACGATGATCACGCCCTTGGCGATGTTCTGGATGTCGGTGTCCAGGTTGTTGAGCGTGAAGATGTTGGACAGCACGGTGAAGATCAGCACGCCGATCAGGGTGCCGATGAGCGAGCCTCGGCCACCGGTGAGCAGCGTGCCGCCGATGACGACCGCCGCGATGGCGTCGAGTTCGTAAAGCATGCCGTTGGTCGAGGCGCCCGCGGTGGTGCGGGCGACGACCATCAGCGCCGCGATACCGCAGCACAGCCCGGCGACGCCGTAGACGAGCGCGGTGTGCCGCTTGACGTTGATACCCGCCAGCCGCGAAGCCTCGGCGTTGCCGCCGACGGCGAAGGTGCGGCGGCCGAACGTGGTGCGGTTCAGCAGCACCCAGCCGATCACGAACACCAGCGCGAACATCCAGATCAGCACCGGGACGCCGAGCAGGTCACCGCGGAAGAAGTCGAGGAATCCCGCCTCCGACACCACCTGCGTGCGGCGGCCACTGATGCGTTCCGCGAGCCCGCGGGCCGAGACGTACATCGCCAGTGTCGCGATGAACGGCACGATCTTCCCGTAGGAGACCAATATTCCGTTGATCAGCCCGCAGCCGAGGCCGACCAGGAGTCCACAAAGGATCATCACCCACGGGCCGTAGGACTGGGTGGCCAAGGTGGTCAGCCAGACACTGGAGAGCGCCACGATCGACCCGACCGAGAGGTCGATGCCGCCGGCGATGATCACGAAGGTCATCCCGACGCTGACCACCCCGATGGCCGCGGCGAGCCGCAGGATCGTCGAGATGTTGCCGTCGGTGAAGAACTGGTCGGGCCTGGTCACCTGGCCGACGATGCACAGGATGACCAGTACCCCGGCCAGCCCGAGCAGCCGGGTGTCGAGCGAGAAGTTTCGCTTTTCCTTGGGTCGTACCGGTTCCACGGCGGGTTCCGTACGCACCGATTCGGCTTGGTCGGTCACGCCGCACTCCCCTCGAGAATCACGTCGAGCACATCCGCCTCTGTCAGCTCCGCAGACGGCTTTTCAGCCAGGACACGTCCTTCACGCAGCACCAGCACCCGGTCGGACAAGCCGAGTACTTCGGGGATCTCGCTGCTGACCAGCACGATCGCGACGCCGGTCGCGGCCAGTTCCTCGATCAGCCGGTACAGCTCCGCCCGCGCGCCGACGTCGACCCCGCGCGTCGGCTCGTCCAGCAGCAGGACCCGGCAGCCGCGGACCAGCCAGCGGGCGAGCACCGCCTTCTGCTGGTTGCCGCCGGACAGCGTGCGGATGATGCGGTGCGGATCGGCGGGCCGGAGATCGAGGCGCCGCAGGCTTTCCCCGGCGTCGTCGAGTTCCCTGCCCCGCTCGGTGAACCCGAACGTCGCATATTTGCCCAGGCTCGCCAGGGTCACGTTGTGCACGACGGGCAGGTCCAGCAGCAGCCCCTGGCTCTTGCGTTCCTCCGGCGCCAGCCCGATCCCGGCCTTGACCGCCGCGGACACGCTGCCCGGCCGAACCGGCTCGCCGTCGACCGACACCGAACCCGCGTCCTGTTTGCGCGCGCCGAAGATCGTCTCCAGCAGTTCGCTGCGTCCCGAGCCGACGAGGCCCGCGATCCCGACGACCTCACCGGCGTGCACGGTGAAGGTCACGTTCTCGAATTCGCCGACGGTGGTCAGGTTCTCCACCTTGAGGACCTGGTTGTCCGGGTCCACGTGTTCCTGGTGGCGCGGGCCGAACACGGTTTCGACCTTGCGGCCCGCCATCAGCGCGACGAGGTCGGAGGTCGGCGTCTCCTTGGCGTCGAGGCCGGTGGAGACGGTCTTGCCGTCCTTGAGCACGGTGACGCGGTGCCCGATCCGGCGCAGTTCTTCGAGCCGGTGGGAGATGTAGATGATCGCGACACCCTCGGCGGTCAGCTCGCCGACGATACGGAACAGGTTGTCGACCTCTTCACCGGCCAGCGCCGCGGTGGGCTCGTCCATCACCAGCAGCTTCGCGTCGTACGCGAGCGCCCGCGCCATCGAGACCAGCTGCTGACCCGCGGCGGACAACTTGCCGACCTCGGTCGACGGCGCGATCTCGGGGTGCCCGAGCCGCGCCATCAGTTTCGCGGCCTTGTTCCGGGACTCGCTGATCCGCGTGAACCCGAACGACGCGCGCTCGCGGCCGAGGAAGATGTTGTCCGCCACGGAAAGCCCGGGCACCAGGTCGAGTTCCTGGTACATGGTCGCGATGCCGATCTTCAGCGCGGCGACCGGCGAGGGCAGCGTGACCGGCTCGCCCTGCCAGAAGATCTCGCCGCCGTCGGGGCGATGCGCACCGGCGAGCGTTTTGATCAGCGTGGACTTGCCCGCGCCGTTCTGGCCGAGGAGACAGTGCACCTCACCGGGTTCGACGTCGAAGTCGACCCCGTCGAGCGCACGGACCCCGGGGAAGGTCTTCACGATCCCCCGGACGGATAGCAGCGTCATGCCGGAGCCTCCTCGGTCACGAAGGGAACTAGCGTCGGGTCGGCGAAAAGCCGTTCGGTGGCGAGATGCGCGGCGCCCCGCAGCGGGGCGGTGGTGCCCAGCGGCGACGGCTCGACGCGACAGGTGGGCTCGTGTCCTAGCGGACGCGCGGACAGTTCGCGGCGCACCGGCTCGACCAGCCATTCGCCCAGTTCGGCGAAGTAGCCGCCGAGCACGACGACGTCCGGGTCGAGCACGTCGACCACAGTGGACACCGCGACGCCGAGCGCGACCCCGAGTTCCGAAACCGCGGCGACCGCGCGCTGGTCACCGCGCTGCACGCGGTGCTTGAGCAGCCCGACCCGGCCGTCGACACCCAGCGCGGGATCGTGCAGCGGGTCGCCGGGCGACGCCGCGCCGCGCAGGACGGCGTTGAGGCCGGCCTTGGTCTCCAGGCAGCCGACCCGGCCGCACTGGCACTGCTCGCCGGACGGGTCGACGGTGATATGCCCGACCTCGCCCGCGAAACCCCTGGCACCACGCAGGATCACGCCGCCGGACACGAGCCCGCCGCCGACGCCCGTGCCGCCGCTGAGGTAGAAGAGCTCCCGCACGCCTTGGCCTGCTCCGGCGACGGCCTCGCCGACCGCGCCGAGGTTGGCCTCGTTGTCGACCGCGATGGCGTCGGCGGGAAGACCGAGCCGGGCGGCGAGGAGATCGGCGATCTCGGCGTCGCGCCAGCGCAGGGTCGGCGCGAACCGCAGCACGGCGGCGGCCGAATCGACCAGCCCCGGCACCGAGACGGTGACCCCGACCGGCTGGTCGTCGAGCAGCACGGTCCTGGCGAGGAAGGCGAGTTCGTCCATGCTCCGGTGCAGGCCGAGCGCGGCGACGTCGGCGGTCTCGGTGCGTTCGGCGACGACGCGGCCGTCGAGGTTCGTGACGACGGCGGCGAAACGATCGGCCTCGACGCTGAGCGCGAGCCCGCAGGCGCTGGCGCCGTTCAGCTCGACCAGCTGGCTGGGCCTGCCGTTGCCGCCGCCCTGGAGTCCGGCGGAGCGGACGAGACCGCGTTCGGACAGCTCGGTGATCAACCCGGAGACGGCCGCCTTGGTGAGCCCGCAGCGCGCCGCGAGCTGGGTACGCGAAAGCGGCCCCGCACGCAACGCCCGCAGAAGCACGGCGAGGTTCGAGGTACGTGGGCTGACCGGGTCGAGCTGCCCGGATTCAGTCGCGGCCACACTGCCCTCACTTACGAATCGGCCGTAACAAACTTTGTTACTTAGCCAGCGAAAGTAGGGTGGTGCCCGTCACCCGTCAAGGTGACAACAGGACAGAAATGTCGACTAAAGCCCCCCGTCACCCGAATAGCCGTCCGATTCGGCGCAGACTTTCGCACGTTTCAAGCGAAAGTCTGTACGATCTTGACGTTACTAATCGGAATCAGGTGAGTGCTCAACGTGCCGCCGGATGCGCCCAAGGACGGGCTGAAGGACGCTTTCCCCGCATGCGATGCGACGAAAGCGCCCTTCGCCGCGTGGCATGCGGTGAAGGACGCTTTCAGCCCGGGACCGGGTCAGCTGCTCAGCGTGAAGGCCCGATCAGTAGCGGACCAAGCGGCCCCGATGACGCCCGCGGTGTCCCCCAGCTCGGACAGCACGATCGGCAGGTTCCCGGTCGCGAGCGGCAGCGATCGCCGGTAGACCGAGCTGCGGATCTCGGCGAGCAGCTGATGCCCGAGCTGCGCCACGCCGCCGCCGATCACGACCATGCCCGGGTTCACGAAACTCACCAGCGAGGCGACCACCTGCCCGAGCCGCCGCCCGCCGTCACGGATCAGGTTGACCGCGCCGAAGTCGCCCGACGCCGCCGCGCGGCCGACGTCCGCGGCGGTGATCGCGCCGCGGTCCGCGACGACGTCGGCGAGGTACGCCGACCGGCCGCTGCGTGCCAGCGTCAACCCGTCGCGGGCCAGCGCGGCGCCGCCGAAGTACGCCTCGAGACAGCCCGTCTCACCACAGGCGCAGGTCGGCCCGTAGTCGTCGAGGCGGATATGCCCGATGTCGCCCGCGGTGCCGGCGACGCCGCGGTAGACCTTGCCGCCGAGCACGATCCCGCAGCCGATCCCGGTACCGATCTTGACGAACACCAGGTCGTCGATGGAGCGCGCGACGCCGGCGTGCCGTTCCCCGAGCGCCATCGAGTTCACGTCGTTGTCGACGGTGACCGGGCAGCGCAGCAGCCCGCCGAGATGGTCGCGCACGGAGAACCGGTCCCAGCCGGGCATTATCGGCGGCGCGACCGCCATGCCCTCGGCGAAACTCACCGGCCCCGGGAGGCCGATCCCGGCGGCGATCAGCTTGCCCGGCGCCTCTTCGCGGATCTTCTCCGCCAGCGCGACGACGCGTTTGAGCACGGCGTGCGGACCCTGCCGGACGTCGCAGTCCTCGACGGTGTGCACCAGCACCTCGCACGAAGCGTCGGTGAGCGCGACCCCGACCGACGTCGCGCCGACGTCGACCGACAGCACCCGCAGGTCTCCCGCGAGCCGCACCAGCGTGGACCGCCTGCCGCCGCGGCTCGCCGAAGGACCCGCGGTCTCGACGAGGCCGACCTCGGCCAGCCGCGCGACCTCGGCCCCCACCCGGGCACGCGGCAGCTCCAGCCGCTCCCCCAGTTCGACCCGGGACATCGGTCCCTCATCCCGCAACAGGGTGAGCAGCTGGGTCTGGTGCCGGGTTTCGACCATCGGATGCTCCGAGGTGGATGCCGTGCTCATTCACCTGAGCCTACGGCGTTGTCCACCGACTGTCCCGAATGCCACTCGGAACCATCGGGACGCATCGGGCGGGAACAAACCCACCGGCGCGGTCAGTCCACTGTGGACGATCCGGCGCGGACGAGCAGCCACGCCGGGATCAGCACGATCGCGGTGATCCCGGCGATCCACCAGTGCGTGCCCGCGACGGCCGCCGCGGCCCCCGGAGCGGCGGCGAACCGCGCGGAGACGACCGAGGTCAGGATCGACGTCCCGAAGGATCCACCGATCCGTTGCAGCATGGCGAAGAGCGGCATGGCGTGGGAAATTCGCTCTTGGGGCACCGACACCAGCCCGGCGGCGAGCGCCGGGGTCGTGGTGAGTCCGATCCCGCAGCCGCGGACGACCTGCACGGCCGAGAGCCACCAGTAGCTGTCGGTTCCGGTGAGCAGCGCCAGCGGCACCGTCCCGGCGATCGTGACGATCAGCCCGGCGAAGATCACCCGGGCCCCGCCGATCCGGTCGGTCAGCCTGCCCGCGAGCGGGAGGGCCAGTACCGTGCCGAGTGCCAGGGGCGCGGTCAGGAAGCCGGTGGCGACGAGGCTTTCGTGCCGGACGTCCAGGTAGTACAGCGGCAGGACGATCATCGCGCCGAACAACGCGATCCCCATCCCGAAGATCACGGCGGCGGCCGAGGAGAACGTCCGGTCGCGGAACAGCCGCAGATCGAGCAACGGCGCGGGCGACCTCAGCGCGCTGACCGCGAAGGTGGCGAGCAGAGTCGCGCCGGCGGCCGCCGCGATCGGGGCGGCTTCGGCGAAGCCGTACACGAGCAACGGCAGCCCGGTAACGGTGAGCGCCAACCCACGCCGGTCCAGCGGCCGGGTGTCGACGAAGCCCTCCTTCGGCAACCGTTTCCGGCCCAGCAGCAGGCAGAGCAGCGAGAGCGGCACGTTCACCAGGAACAACCACGGCACGCCGAATCGCTCGGTGAGCACGCCGCCCGCCAGGGTGCCGAGCACGGGCGCGAGGTAGATCGGGATGCTCAGCACGGCCATCATCCGGCCGAGCCGCTTCGGCCCCACCGTCGTCGCGAACAGGATCTGTCCCGCCGGGACCAGCAGCCCGCCCGCGGCGCCTTGCAGGACACGGAAAGCGATCAGCGCCTCGATCGTCGGGGCCGTCGCGCAGAGCGCGGAAAGCACCGCGAACAGACCTACGCACACCAGCCACAGCCGCGTCGTCCCGNTCGCGCAGAGCGCGGAAAGCACCGCGAACAGACCTACGCACACCAGCCACAGCCGCGTCGTCCCGAAGCGGCGGCTCGCCCAGCCGCTCACCGGCACCATCGCGGCGAGTGCGAGCAGATAGCCGGTGGCGATCCACTGGGCGGTACCGAGCGGTGCCTGGAATCGGGCCGCGATCGTGCCGAGCGCGACGTTGACGACGGTCGAGGTGAACATCGACAGGAACCCGCCGAGGGTCAGGATCGAGGCCATCCCCCACAACGCCGGGGCTATGCGCTCCTCGGGACTTCCGATCATCCTACCTGCCCATCTTATCACCGTTAAGATCTTAACGGTGATAAGATATTGCCGAGTTGTCAAGTCCGATACGGACCGGCGAAGGTGTGCGCATGGTCGTGAGACGGGATGGCTACGTTCGAGCCGCGCTCGAACTCCTCGACGAGGTCGGGCTGGACGGATTGAGCCTGCGCAAGCTCGGGGAGAAACTCGGTGTGCGGGGTCCCGCGCTCTACACGCACTTCAAGAGCAAGCAGGCGTTGCTCGATCAGATGGCGGAGACCATGCTGAACGACCGGCTCGCCCCGCTGGACGATCCCTCGGCGATGGACGATTGGGCCGAGTGGCTGGCGCGGCGCGCCCGCACCATCCGCCGCACCCTGCTGTCCTACCGGGACGGCGCCCGCCTGCACGCGGGCTCCCGCCCGACCGACCGGTCGGCGATGACGCCGCTGATCAAACCGTTGCTGCGGGCCGGTTTCACCGAAGAAGACGCGACGCACGCGATCCTCGCCATCAGCCGGTACACGCTCGGCTGCGCGATCGACGAACAACAGCACATCGACGGCGACCACGACGAGGATCCGGCCGCCTCGTTCGAGTACGGTCTCGCACGCCTGATCGCCGGGCTCCGCGCCGACGTCGATGCCGCGAATCCGCCGGACCAGGATGTCGCCTAGCCGCATTCAGAGGACCAAATGCGGAAGGGGTCAGGACCAGAGGTAACGGCGTTCGGGGCGTCCGGTCCCGCCGTACTTGAGGGTCACCTCGGCCTTTCCGGTCGCCACGAAATGCTCCAGGTACCGGCGCGCGCTCACCCGCGCGACGCCGGTCGCCTCGGCGCATTCGCTCGCGGACATCCCGCCGGACGCGCCCCGCAGCGCGGTTTCCACCAACCGTGCGGTCTGGACGGTGAGTCCCTTGGGCAGCACGGGTTTCGCGCTCGGCCGCGCGCCGAAGACCTGATCGACGTCGGCCTGCCCGGCCTCGGCCAGCCGGTCCAGCCGCTGGTGCAACGACGCGAAATGGGTGAGCTGATCGCGCAGTGACGCGTACTCGAACGGCTTGATCAGATAGTGCAGGACGCCGCCCCGCATCGCCTGCCGCACGGTTTCCACGTCGGTCGCGGCGGTGATGAGGATGACGTCGACGTCCTCGGTCGCGCGCAGTTCCCGCAGCACCGAAAGCCCGTCGAGATCGGGAAGATAGACGTCGAGCAGCACCAGATCCGGTTTCAGTTCCCGCGCCAGGCGGAGCGCGTCGGCGCCGGTGTGCGCGACCCCGACCACGGCGAACCCCTCCGTCCGCGTGACGTATCCACTGTGGACTTTCGCGACCATGAAATCGTCGTCGACGACGAGCACCTTGATCATCGCGGCAACCTCGCCGTGAACACCGCGCCGCCGGAGTTGTGCACCTCGACGGAACCGCCCCGCCGCACGCACGCCTGCCGGATCAGCGCTAGCCCGAGCCCACGCTGGCCGTGCGCCGCGGCCTTCGTGGTGAAGCCGTGCTCGAACACTTCTTCCGCGATCTCCGGGGCGACTCCCGGTCCGGAATCACGGACCTCCACCCGCACTTCGTCCTCCTCCTGCCACACCCCGACCTCGATCCAGCCCTGCTCCCCGCCCTGCTTGTTCAAACTCAGTGCGTCCAGCGCGTTGTCGACGAGATTTCCCAGCACTGTCACCAGATCCGTGGAAAGGGCGTCCTCGACGCGGTCCAGTTCGCTGTCCGGGGCCATGCGCAGCCCGACCCCGCGTTCCGCCGCGAGTGACGCCTTCGCGATCAGCAACGCCGCCACCGCCGGATCGCCGACCCGTGAGCCGACCTCCGCGCGCCACTCCCCCTGCGCCGAGCTGATCCGGCTGACGTAGCCGCGAACCTCTTCGTATTCCCCGAGTTCCAGCAGCCCGGAGATGGTGTGCAGCCGGTTGCTGAACTCGTGCGCCTGCGCCCTCAACGTGTCGGTCGCGTGCCTGCTGGCGTCGAGTTCGTCCCGCAGCGTCATCAGATCGGTGCGGTCCCGCAGGGTGACCACGGCTCCTCGCACGTCGATCGGCATCCGGTTCAGCGTCAGTACCTTCCCTTGCCGCAACACGATCTGGTCGGCGCCGGTCGCGCGGCCGGTGAGCAGGTCGCGGATCCGCTCGTTGAGGTCGAGGTCCTCGACCGACCGGCCGACGGCGTCCTCCGGCAGCGCCAGCAGTGCGCGGGCCTGATCGTTCACCAGGGTGATCCGGTGCTGCGGGTCCAGGCCGACGACGCCCTCCTTGATGCCGTGCAGGAGCGCCTCCCGGTTCTCGACCAGCGCGGTGATCTCGTGCGGCTCCAGGCCGAGCGTCTGGTTCTTCACGCGCCGCGCGAGCAGCAGCGAACCGCTCACTCCGATCACCAGCGCGACCCCCAGCACCCGCAGCGCGTTGTCCGGCGAGTCGAGCACGCCGGCGAAGAACCCGGGCGACTTCGAACCCGCCGCGACCATGCGGATCACCTTGCCGCCCTTTTCGTCGAGCACCGGCACGTGCGCCACGATCGAACCGTCGAGTTCGCCGACCCAGGACCGTCCAGAGAGGACAGTGCTCTCTCCGATGTCGAGCAGCGTCCGCACCTGGCCCGGATCCGGTGACGCGAGCACGGAGCGGTCCGCTCCCGCGATCACCACGAAATCCACTCCGGACAAACTCCGCGCGGTCTCCGCGGGCGCGTTCAATTCGAACGGGCCGTTCTCGAGGTCGCCCACGACACCCTGCGCGGCGACACTCTCCGCGACCGAAAGCGCCCGGCGTCCCTCGGTCGTGCGGAAGTTGTTCCCCGCCTGGACGACGGCCAGCACGCCCACCGCGCACAGTAGGCACGTGACGACTACGAGTTGCCACACGAGGAGCTGGCGGGCCAAGGAACCCCGAGCACCCATCGCCACCTCCGCGTGACCAAAACGAACACAACAACCATTGGGCCCGTAACCGAGACATCTCTGTTTACACGAGTGCAACATGTCCAACCACGCGGCAGAGAGGCGGGGATCACAGTGAAGCCCAGTAGCTGGTTGGCCATCGCGGCGGCGCTCGTCGCCGTTTTGCTGGTGCCACCGTTGCTCACCCCGGGCGGCGAGGCCGACGAGGGCTCCCAGATCCGGTCGTTGCGGGTGCTCGTGCCCAACGCGCCCGGCGGCGGTTACGACATCACGGCGCGCACGGCGACCAAGGCGATGGAAGACACCGACCTGCTCGGCAACGCGGAGGTCTTCAACCTCCCCGGTGCCGGCGGCACGGTCGGCCTCGGCCGCACGGTGGCCGAACGCGGCAACGGCAAACTCGTCATGTCGATGGGCCTGGGCGTCGTCGGCAGCGTGTTCACGAACAAGTCGCCGTCTTCGCTGCTCGACACCACGCCGGTGGCGAAGCTGATCGAAGAGTCGGACATCGTCGTGGTCGGCAAGGACTCGCCGTACCAGAACATCGGTCAGCTGATCGAGGCTTGGAAGAAGGACCCCGGCGCGGTACAGGTCGGCGGCGGTTCGTCGCCCGGCGGCCCGGACCACCTGGCGCCGATGCTGATGGCGAAGGCCGTCGGGCTCGCGCCCAAGGCGGTCAACTACGTCCAGTTCGACGGCGGCGGTGAACTGCTCGCGTCGGTCCTCGGCGGCAAGGTCGCGTTCGGCGTCTCGGGGGTCGGCGAGTACCGCGACCAGATCGCGGCCGGCACGCTCCGGGTGCTGGCGGTGACCAGCGGGAACCGAATCCCCGGAATCGACGCGCCGACGCTTGCGGAGTCCGGTGTGGACGTCAAGTTCACCAACTGGCGCGGCATCGTCGCGCCGCCCGGCATCACCGAATCGGACCGCGCGAAGCTGGTGAGCCTGTTCGAGCGGTTGCAGAAGACGCCGCAGTGGCAGGAAGCCTTGCAGCGCAACGGATGGACCGGCGCGTTCGCGCCAGGTGAGCAGTTCGGTTCGTTTCTCGAAGAGGAGAACACGCGAGTGGCAACGGTGCTGAAAGAGCTGGGTCTGGCATGACGACCACGTGGCTGAAGGAGCGCTCCGAACTCGGGGTGAGCGTCGGGCTCGTGATGCTCGGTGTCCTGGTGCTCACCGACGCGCTGAGCATTCCCACCGACTTCGCCCAGCGCGGCCCGGTGGGACCGAAGGCGGTGCCGATCCTGGTCGGCTCGCTGCTGCTGCTCGTCGCCGTGCTGCTGGCGCGCGACGTACTGCGCGGCGGCAAGGGCGAGGCCGAGGGCGGCGAGGACATCGACCTGACCGCGCCCGCCGATCTGCGCACGGTGCTGCTGCTGTGCGGCGCCTTCCTCGCCAACGCGGCGCTGATCGGCCTGGTCGGTTTCCCGATCTCGGGCGCGATCCTGTTCTGGGGCGCGGCGTACGCGCTCGGAAGCCGCAACCTGGTGCGTGATCCGCTGATCGCGGCGGGCATGTCCGTCGTGACCTTCCTGGTCTTCAACAACCTGCTCGGAGTCCCGCTCCCCGGTGGCCCGTTGATGGAGGTGTTCTGATGTTCCAGCAACTCATCGACGGCTTCGGCACCGCGCTGACCCCGACCCATATCGCGATGGCGGCGATCGGGGTACTGCTGGGCACCGCGATCGGTGTCCTGCCGGGTATCGGCCCGGCCATGGCGGTGGCGCTGCTGCTCCCGGTGACCTACGGGCTGGAGCCCACCGGCGCGTTCATCATGTTCGCCGGCATCTACTACGGCGGGATGTTCGGCGGTTCGACGACGTCGATCCTGCTGAACACGCCGGGTGAGAGCGCCGCGGTGGTCGCGGCCATCGACGGCAACCCGATGGCTCGCAAGGGACGCGGCGCGCAAGCGCTTGCGGCGGCCGCGATCGGGCATTTCGTCGGCGGTATCCTCGGCACGATCGCGCTGGTCGTGCTGGCCCCGGTGATCGCGAAACACGCCGTCGACATCGGCGCGCCGGATCTGTTCGCGATCATGGTGCTGGCGTTCATCGCGGTCACCTCGGTGCTGGGCAGTTCCCGGATCCGCGGCGTGGCGTCGCTGCTGATCGGGCTCACCATCGGGCTGGTCGGTCTGGACGAGATGACCGGACAGCAGCGGCTGACCTTCGGCTCACTGCATCTCGCCGACGGTATCGACGTCGTGATCGTGGCGGTCGCGCTGTTCGCGGTCGGCGAGTCGCTCTGGGTCGCCGCACACCTTCGGCGTAACGCGTTCAAACCGATCCCGGTCGGCAGGCCCTGGCTTTCGCGTGCCGATCTGAAGCGGACGTGGAAGCCGTGGCTGCGCGGTCCGGTCATCGGGTTCCCGTTCGGCGCGGTGCCCGCCGGTGGCGCCGAGATCCCGACTTTCCTCTCCTACGTCACGGAAAAGCGGCTCTCGAAGCACAAGGACGAGTTCGGCAAGGGCGCCATCGAAGGGGTCGCGGGCCCGGAAGCGACGGCGTCCGCCTCCGCCGCCGGGACGCTGGTCTCGATGCTGACGCTCGGCCTGCCGACCACCGCGGTCGCGGCCGTGATGCTGGCGGCGTTCCAGCAGTACGGCATCCAGCCGGGGCCGCTGCTGTTCGAGCGGGAGTCGTCGCTGGTGTGGGGCCTGATCGCCTCGCTGTTCGTCGGACTGACGCTGCTGCTGGTGCTGAACCTGCCGCTGGCGCCGCTGTGGGCGAAGCTGCTGCGCATCCCGCGGCCGTACCTCTACGCGGGCATCCTGTTCTTCGCCAGTGTCGGCGCGTACGCGGTCAACGCCGACATCTTCGACCTGCTGGTGATGTTCGTGATCGGCCTGATCGGCTTCGCGATGCGCCGGTACGGGTTGCCGGTGCTGCCGGCGATCATCGGCGTCATCCTCGGCCCGGCCGCCGAACAGCAGATGCGGCGCGCACTGCAGCTCAGTGACGGCGAGCTGACCGGACTGGTCGACACCCCGTTCGCGATCGTGGTCTACGTGATCATCCTGGTGATCCTGTTCTTCCCGTTGATCAAGCGTTTCCTCCCTGCCCGTCCCACCGCCACCGAGGCGGAGCCCAAGGACAAGGTGGACGCCTGACCAGCGGGAAACCGGCCCGGCCTCGACTGCCCCGAGGCCGGGCCTTCTCCCTCTCCGGAAGGAGGACACTTGTCCGCGCGAGTGATCTTTCCGGCGCCACACGGCGACAGGATCGGTTTCATGAAGATCCCGCACCGTCCCCCGGCCGTCAGCGACACCGAGCGGCCGGTTCCCCGCTGGGCGATGCGTCTGGCCTACGCACTCCCCTGGCTCCTGCTGCCTTCGTGTCTGTGGCGGCTGCCCTTCGCGGTGCATTTCGAAATGGGGCAGATCCACGATCGCGAGATGCCGGACTACTGGGTGAGCATTCTGTACGTCCTCACGCTCAGCGTGCTTTCCGAAGTGATCGCGCTCCTGGCCATCGGGCTGGTCCGAGGCTGGGGCGAGGTGGTGCCCCGATGGATCCCGGTCCTCGGCGGCAAATCCGTCCGGCCAATGGCGGCCGTCGTTCCCGCCGTGGCCGGAGGCTTGATCCTCACCGCGCTCTTCAGCTCGATCCCCCTCGGTGACGGCCGCCGGCTCACCGTGTTCGGCGTCGCCGAAAACGCCGCCTACGTCAACGAAGGCTGGGAAACGCTGGCCTCGATCTGCATCGCCCCGCTCGCCTTGTGGGGGCCGATCACCATCGTTCTGGGACTCGCCTACCACCGCCGCCGCAAGGTAACGAAAGCATAACGGCGAGGTCGCGTTTTGAACCGGTCACCCGTCGGGGCCGTTTCAGCCAACGCGGAGTCAGTGCCGCCGGTGCTGCCGGCGCCGCATCCCCCGGGCTCCGCGCAACGACACCGAACGAGGTGAACAAGTTCATGCCCCGTAACCAAAGAACCGCCGGCCGCCATCGCATGGCACGCCGTACCAAGGTCGCCACGGGCGCCATCGCCCTCGCCCTCGCCGTCGGCGGGATCGTCGTGATCAACACGACCGGAACCCCCGACGCCGCCAGGGCCGACGGCGCGGACAAGTCTTTCTTCATCGACATCACGAAGGTCCCCCGCGGCAACAACGTCAACCTCGACCTCGCGAAACGAGGCGCACGAGGGACGTTCACCGTGGACTGCGGCCGCAACGAGAACGGCCACTTCAACGGCGACAACTTCATCGCACAGCCCGGTGTCCGCAATGGAGCCGAGCATCTGCACGACTACGTCGGAAACCTGTCGACCAACGCGGATTCGAACAACAAGAGCCTGCTGCGCGCGGGCACCACGTGCAAGAACGGGGACAAGTCGGCCTATTTCTGGCCGGTCATCCGGATCAACACCGAAGCAGAGGAAGAGAACAAGGCGGCGGACGAGGAGAAACTCGCCGCCGACCGCGCGAACGCGGCCAAGGACGAGGCGGCCGCCCAAGTGGACTGCCCCGACGTCGCCAGTGAACTCAGTGAACTCAGTGAGGTCCCCGACCAGGCCATGCCCGCGGTGGACGAGAACCTCGACAAGCTCGACCAGGAGTCCGAGAACGCGAACAACCAGCTGGCGCAGGGAAAACAAGCGGGCCAGGTGCTCGACGAACTGAAGAACAAGCGGAAGCCGTCGATCGAGAAGATCGCCGGCACCCTGCGGCAAGCAGGCAAACCGGTCGCGAAGAACGAAGACCAGCTGGCCGGCTGCGCGGTGAAGCAGAACGGCGAGGGCGGCCTCGACAACGGTGGCGACAACAGCAACGTCAACGCCGCGGGCGACGTCGAAAAGAAGAAGTCCGACGGCAAGGCCGCCGACCTGCCCGGTGTGAACGACAACAACGAGATCGGCGACAACGAAGGCGAAATCCAGCGCGCCGAGAAGGTGGACCTGACCTTCACCAGCGGCGGCGCCCGCCGAGTCGTCGCGATGCCGAAATTCCTGCGTGTGCTCTACGGCGACGCCAAGCAGAGCACCAACGGCCCGGCCAACGCGCGGCCCAGCTGGACCTGCACCGGCTTCGAGGACCGGCTCACCGAGCTGTACCCGATCTGCCCGCGGGGCAGCAAGGTCACGCGGATCCACTCGTTCCCGAACTGCTGGGACGGGAAGAACACCGACAGCGCCAACCACCGCACGCATATCGTGTTCTCCGACCGCAACGGGAAATGCCCGCGCGGCTTCAAGAACGTGCCGCAGCTGCGGATCACGCTGGTCTACAACATCCCGCCGGAGATCCAGGCCGCCGGGCAGTACGCGGTCGACGCGTTCGCGCAGGAGAAGCACGATCCTCGCTCCGATCACGACGACTTCGCGAACGTCATGTCGCAGAGGCTGATGAACCAGCTGGTGAAGTGCGTCAACAGGTCAGGACGTCCCCACGTCCTGACCGGCCCTTTCTTCACATCCCCGCGCCTTGGAACGCCCCCTGCGCGTTCCCGGTGCCCGTTCGTCCCTCCCCCGACAGAGAGACGACCGGGCACCCGGCCCGTGGGTGGATCACCACCGACTCCACCCACGAGACCTGGCCGCCCTGGCGCCATGACGCCATTCGGGCGAACTTTTCATTCGTCGGCCAGAGGCTCCGACTGCACCCGCTTGAGCGCCGGGGTCGAGACGGATGCCCCGAGCAACGCCACCCCGATTCCCAGCACCACGGGCGCCAGCAGCCATGGGCTCAGCACGACCGCTTCCTTCTCGACCAGGCTGTAGAGCCCCATGCCGACTCCGATCCCGACCACACCCGCGCCGATGGTGGCCACCATCGCGGGCAGGGCCGCTTCCATCCGCAGCGCCCTCGACAGCACCCGGACCGGTGTCCCGGCCGCGATGAGCGCCCCGAAGGTGCGGCGGCGGTCCATCACCGAGCCCGCGGTCGCCACGGCCGCGCTGCACCCGGCGAGCACGCCGGCGGCGATCAGGCCGATCACCGTGACCCGGCGCAGATCGCCGAGCTCCTGCTGCTGACCGATCAGGTGCAGGCCGCGGCTGCCGACCTCCTGGCCGGGTGCCGCCCCGACCAGCGCGGTCCGCACGACCTCGGCGTTCTCCGTGGTGGTCGGCACGATCACGTCGAAGCGCTCCGGCGTGACACCCGCGGGGAGCAGGGCCGGGTCGATGACGATCGTGCTGGACGTGTCCTCGTCACCTCGCGGGAAGACGTGCACGGCGGCCTTCGGGTCCAGCGGCGTGCCGGCCTTGTCGTACTCCGACGTCACGCGATACGCCGCCGGGTCGATCTCGTACCCGCTGTAGATCGCGGGACCAGCCTGGCAGGAACCGCCGATGTTCACCCGCAGGAGTTTGGTGGCGTCCTCGCAGCTCATCACGAACGCCCGGTTCAAGCTCTGGGAGCGGGTCCCCGTTTCGCCGGTGGCCAGGTAGACCTGCCCGACCGAGACGGCCTTCTCGGTGATCCCGTAGCGGGCGAGGGAAGCGTTGGTCTGGTCGGCCGTCTGCTGCGCGTGGGCCGCGTCGGAGTCGGCGTAGAGGACGTTGTCCTTGAAGGTCCGGCCGCCGCCCGCCATCGATTCGAACGAGGGCAGCAGGGTGAGCGCCATCGATCCGGTGAAGACGGCGAGCACGACACCCGCGGTGGCGCGGTAGGCGCTCTTCGGGTCGTCGCGGAGCCTGCGTCCCGCCAGCAGCGAGGCCGGTTTGCGCCAGATCCGGACGAACGTGCCGCCGACCGCCGAGGTGACCCACGGTCCGATGATCGCCGCCGACCCGACCAGCAGGAACAGTCCGAGCATCACCATCGGCAAGCTGGCGTTGTCCTGGCTGATCGCGAAGAGGAAGAAGGCACCGGCCAGGGGGACCGCGAGCAGCCGCCACCAATGCAGCGGCTTGCGAGCGTGTGCCGAAGCCGCGAACAGCGGCGTCTTCAGCACTCGGCGGATGCCGAGGACCCCGGCGAAGACGACCAGCAGCGGGATCGCCACGGCGACCGCGATGGTCGAGCCGACCGACAGGCTGAAGTCCGACGCGAGCCAGGTTCCGCCGCCCCACGGGACGAACGTCGAGAGGCCTTGGAGCGCCGGTGCCACGAGGATGCCGAGCAGCGCGCCGACCACGGCGGACAACGCCGTCTCGGCGGCGACGATCTTCGTCACCTGGCCGGGAGTCGCGCCGGCCAGCCGGAGCGCCGCCATCCGCAGCTCACGCCGGGCGGCGGTGAGCCTGGCCGAAGACGCGACGAGCACCAGGCTCGGCACGAGCAGGACGATCACACCGACCCAGGCGAGCAGTTCGAGCAGCGGATCGGGCTTCGCCTCCTTGTTCGGGAAGCCGTCCGCGGCCATCGCCGTCTTCGGCATCGACTCCGGGGTGTGGCCGACGACGGCGACCAGCTGCTCCGGATACATCAGTGATTCGGGTCCGAGCGCGTCGACGAGTTTGCCGAACCGGTCCCCGAGCTGCGCCCGCGGCGTCGACTGGATCAGTTTCCCGAGGGCGGGGGACACGATCGACTCGCCGGGTGCGGGCAGCCGCGGGATGCCCGGCGGCAGGCTGAGCATCGGCGAAGTGCCGGTCTGGGCGATGTCGACGCGGGTGATCTCGCGGTCGCCCGAGTAGTCCTTGTTCGCCGCCATCAGCAGCGGCGCCGGCCCCTGGCTCTCGCCGGACTGGGAGTAGTAGCTGCCGATGTCCTGCCAGATCGCCCGCTGGGAGCGGGCCTGCGTGGCACCGGGAAGGGAGGCCAGCAGAAGCACCAGACTGGTCGCGACGGCGACCCCGACCGCGGTGAGGATGGCCGACGTGCGGGTCCGGCGGTCGACCCGGAGCACCCGCATGGCCAGCTGGAAGCTGTTCATTACGCGGCCAGCCTCGTCGCGATCAGGCCGTCCCGGATGGAGACGGTGCGCGGCATGGCTTCGGCGAGCTCGCGGTCGTGGGTCACCACGATCACGGCGGCACCGCTGTCGGCGGCCGCGGCGAGCAGCGCGTCCATGGTGGCGCGGCCGGTGCGGGTGTCGAGCGCGCCGGTCGGCTCGTCGGCGAAGATCACCTTCGGCCGGTGCGTCAGCGCGCGTGCGATCGCGACGCGTTGCGCCTCACCGCCGGAAAGCTCGCCGGGGCGGCGCTTCTCCTTGCCCGCGAGGCCGAGCTTCGCCAGCCATTCGCGGCCGGCCTCGATGGATTCCTTGCGGCCCTTGCCACCCAGCAGCGACGGCAGCGCGACGTTCTCCTCGGCGCTCAGTTCCGCGACGAGCATGCCGGATTGGAACACGAAGCCGAACTCGGTGCGCCGCAGCTCGCTGCGCTTGCGCTCGTTGAGCTGGTCGACCCGTTGCCCGGCGAGGAAGATCTGCCCGGAGTCGGCACGGAGGATCCCGGCGAGCACGTGCAGCAGGGAGGTCTTGCCCGAGCCGGAAGGCCCGACGATGGCGACCGCGTCACCCGCCTGGATGTCGATGTCGATCCCGGCCAGCGCGTGCTGCGTGCCGTACCGCTTCACCAGCCCGCGGCCCGAAAGCACCGGCTGCCCTGTCCACTGTGGATCTACCACCGTGATTCTCCCTAGTCAGTCACTTGTGTTCTGCTTCGGGAAAGAGCTTCGCGGTGAACCGCCGGTGTCCACTTCGGGCAGACGGCCAGTGCTGATCACCCGCGCATCGGCCGATCGGCCGACCCGGCTCGGGCCGGTCGGCCAAGGTGCGGACGGCTGCCGATCCTCTACCGTCACGGTGTGACAGCAGGTCCGGCCCAGAACAAGTTCCCCGCGCGGGTGAGTGCGCTCGCGCGACGTATCGGCATGCCCGCCGTCGTCCTGCTGGCCGCGCTCGCGTTCGACCTGGTCTTCGTGACCGACGCCGCTTTCGACGACACGGGCCCGCGCGGGATCGATCTCCTGCTCTTCCCCGGCATCTTCGCGATGGTGTTCTGCGCGCTCTGGGCGCAGAAGCGGGCCGCCGTCGCCGCCGTCGCGGCCTCGGTCGTGCTGGTGGCGTACACGCTGGTCGTCCGGTACTTCAACATCCCGACCTATTCGAGCGTGCTCGCGCATCTGTCCATCACCGAGGTGGTGGCGGGGGTCGAGGTCCTGTTCTACGCCGCGCGCCGGACGCGGCCGGGTGTCGCGTTCGCCGTGATCTCCGGTCTGGTGCTGGCCACGCTGACCGCGGTGTCCGGCCGGTACTACTACGGCAGCGAGTCGAACGGCACCATGGCGCAGGCGATGCTGTTCGGCGGTCTCCTGCTGGGCGGCACACTGCTCTTCGCGATCCCCGGACGCGACCGGACGGCGCATCCGAAAAACTACGAGAAGCTGCAGAAGCTCAACAAGCTGGTGATGGGCCAATGGCCGCTCATCGGCCTGCTGGGCGTCGCGCTGATCCTGGAGTTCGGCTTCACCTACGAGAGCGGGGCGCACGGCTTCCCGATCCTGGTCTGCTCGATCGTCGCGGCGATAGTCGCGATCGCCGCGCCGCGGCGGCCCGCCGACGCGATGGTCGCGCTCACCGCGGTCATGCTGCTTTCGGCGCTGGTGACGCCGTTCCTCCGGCTCCGCTACGACTACCCGACCCCCGGCGGCGTGCCGGGCACGCAGGTCGTGGCGGGGATGGGCCTGGTCGTCACGCTGGTCCGCGCGGTCGGGCTGAGCAAGGCCGCGTCGCGGATCGCCGGGCTGTCGATGGTGGTCGCCGTGGCCTCCATCCTCAACACCAAACGGCCCACGCCCCGGCTGATGACCGATCCGGACGACATCGCCGGCCTCGTCGTCGCCGCGCTGCTGCTGCTCGGCATCTCGGTGGCGATCGGCCTGGCGTTGCGGTCACGGGATTCGGAACGCACGCAGGTCATCCAGTCGGCGATCAGCGACGCGCAGACATCGGAGCGGATGGCGCTGGCGCGGGAACTGCACGACGTGGTCGCCCACCACGTCACCGGGATCGTCGTGCAGGCCCAGGCGGCGAAGATGATGGGCGAGAAGAATCCGCAGGTCGCGGTCGAGGCGATGGGCCGGATCGAGGACGCCGGGGTGGAGGCGCTCGCGGCGATGCGGCGGCTCGTGCGGAGTATGCGCGGCGACGCCCCGGCCGGGAGCAGCGAGTTCAGCGAACAGGCCACCACCGATCTCGCCGCCGACTTGCGGACGCTGATCGAACGGTCGAACCACGGCGTGAAGACGTCGATGAAGCTCGAACTGCCGCCGAACGTGCCGCACGAGGTCGGGCGGTCGGCGTTGCGGCTGGTGCAGGAGTCGCTGACGAACGTCGGCAAGCACGCGTCCGGCGCGAAGGAGGCGCTGGTCATCGCCGAGGTGTGCGAGAACGAATTGCACATCCAGGTGACCGACGACGGACGTGAGCCACAGGGCCGTCCGGCCGGCGGGTCAGGCGGCTACGGTCTGATCGGCATGCGCGAACGGGTCGCCCTGTTGCACGGCCGGCTCTCCGCCGGGCGGGCGCCGGGCGGCGGATGGCGCGTCGAAGCGTGGCTACCACTTGAAGGAGAAGAGTGATCCGGGTACTGATCGCCGACGACCAGGACATGGTGCGGATCGGCTTCCGGATGATCCTGGACGCGCAGGACGACATCGAGGTGGTCGCCGACGTGCCGGACGGCGTCTCGGCGGTCGCGAAGGCGCGCGAACTGCGGCCGGACGTCTGTCTGCTGGACATCCGCATGCCGGGGATCGACGGTCTCGAGGTCACCAAGCAGCTGGCGGGCCCGGACGTCGCCGATCCGCTGAAGGTCGTGGTGGTCACGACGTTCGACCTCGACGAGTACGTGCACACCGCGCTGCGGAACGGTGCGAGCGGGTTCCTGCTGAAGGACGCCGGGCCCGCGCTGCTGATCGAAGCCGTGCGGGCGGCGGCGCGCGGGGACGCGCTGGTGTCGCCGCAGATCACCGTCCGGCTGCTGAAGCATTTCGACGGCGGGGCGGTGAAACGCGACGTCACCCCGCCTTCGGAGCCGCTGACCGCGCGGGAGCTGGACGTGGTCAAGGCGGCCGCGAAGGGGCTGACGAACACGGAGATCGGGGCCGAGCTGTTCCTGTCGCTGTCCACCGTTAAGACGCATCTGGCGTCCGTGCAGGGCAAGGTCGGCGCACGGAACCGGGTGGAGATCGCGGCCTGGGCGTGGCGGAGCGGCGTCGTGGACTGACCGTAAGCTCCATACATGCAACGCCGTTTCCACGCTCCTGTCGTTCTCCCCGCCGACCCCGCTTGCTCGTTGCTGCGTGACGCCGTGGTCGACGTGGACGAGACGGGCCGCGTCACCCATGTCGGTCCCCTGTCCGGGGCCCCCGAAACGTCCGCTCCCGTGACCCGGTTGAGCGGCATCCTCCTGCCCGGTCTGGTCAACGCGCACGCGCACAGCCCGATGACGCTGCTGCGCGGGATGGGCGGCGACCTGCCGCTGCTGCCGTGGCTGACCGAGATCATCTGGCCCACCGAAGCGAAGTTGGAGCCCGCCGACATCCGCACCGGCATGATGCTGGGCTCGATCGAGATGCTGCGGCACGGCGTCACGACCAGCGCGGAGATGTACTTCGAAGGCGAACAGCTCGCCGACGCGGTGCTCGCCACCGGTGGCCGGGTGGTGCTGGCCCCGCCGATCATGGAACTGCCGGGGATGGACTGGCGCGCGATGCTGAAGAGCATCGAACGCTGGATCGACACCGACGGTCTCCGGTTCGGGCCCGGTGACCGGATCGAGGTCGGCTACGGGCCGCACTCTGCGTACATGCTGAACGAGGAAGCGCTGCGGGCGACCGCGGAATCGGCGGCCGAGCGTGGCGCGCTCGTGCAGATCCACGTGGCCGAGGCGGCGCTCGAAGACGTCAAGCAGCGCGAAGCGCACGGTTCGGTGCCCGCGCTGCTGGAGAAGGTCGGGATGCTGCGGGGCCGGACACTGGCCGCGCACGCCATCCACCTGTCCGACGAGGACATCGCGCTGTTCGCCGCGCGCGGCGTCGGGATGGCGCACTGTCCCGGATCGAACGCGAAGCTCGCCTCGGGCATCGCCCGGGTGACGGAGCTGCGGAAGGCGGGCGTCGCCATCGGGCTCGGCACCGACGGCCCGGCGTCGAACGACGACATCGACCTGTGGGAGGAAGTGCAGCTCTCGGCGATGTTCGCGCGGCTCGCGACCGGTGACTCGACCGTGCTGACCGCGGCCGACGCGTTCCTGCTCGGCACCCGCGGCGGCGCGGAGGCGCTGGGCCGGACCGACATCGGCGCGCTGGAAGCCGGCCGGTGGGCGGACATGGTGCACGTCGACCTCGACGACCCGGCCTTCGCGACCGGTATCGACGTGCCCGACGCTCAACTGTTCGCGAACCTGGTGTGGGCCGCGGGCTCGCGCCGCGTTCGCGACGTGTGGGTGGCGGGCGAGCAGGTCGTCGGCGACGGCGAACCACTGCGGGTGGACCGCAGCAAGGTGCAGGCCGAAGTCGCCCACACCGCCGCGCGCCTGCGCTCTTAACTCACCTACGCAGCCCCCCACCCATCCCAGGGGGCGGCCCCGAGGCCAGTCTATCGGGGGTGGGCGGGGCAGGCCCCGGGAAAGTGCTGGTCAGGGCGGAGTTTTCCACAACTGTGAGGGGCTGTGGACAACTGGCCCGCGCGCCCAATGTCGCATTTGAGGCGCTGAGCTGAGAGTCTCAAATGCGACATTGGGAACCCGCTCGCTGCTAAGCGAGGCTAGACCAGGCCGCGCGGCCGGAGGGTCACCTCGGTCGGGTGCGCGTCACCGGTGGCGGAGACCGCGGCGAGGACGGCGGCCGCGACGGATTCGGGGCGCAGAAAGCGTTCCGGCTCGTACGCGCGGCCCTCGTCGGCGACGATCGCCTGCTGCATTTCGGTGTCGGTGCGACCGGGGTAGATCGACGTCACCCGAAGCGCGGACTCCTCCTCGCGCAGGGAGTCGGCGAAGGCCCGGACGGCGAACTTGCTCGCGGCGTACGGACCCCAGCCCGGCCGCGCGTTCTGCCCGGCGCCCGAGTTGATCACGACGACGTGCCCCTTCGAAGCACGCAGCGCGGGCAGCAACAGCCTGGTCAGCGTGACGACGCCGAGGACGTTGACCTCGAAGTTCGCTCGCCAGTCGGCGTCGGTCGCGGTCTCGACCGTGCCGAGCCGCGCCACGCCCGCCGAGTGCACCAGCACGTCCAGCGCGCCGATTTCGGCGGTCGCCGTCTCCAGTGTCTCCGTGTCGGTCAGGTCGATCGGCCACGGCTTCGCCTCGGGCAGTGTGCCCGCCAGTTCGCCGAGCGCGTCGGCGTCGCGGCCGCCGAGCAGCAACCGGTGGGTCGGGGCGAGCGCGCGGGCGGCCGCGGCACCGATACCGCGGGTGGCGCCGGTGACGAGAGCCAAGGGGAGATCAGCCATGCAGGCCACGCTAGTGGGTTCGGATCTGGACCGGTAAACGCGTGTCCAGACGGCGAATTCGCGTGATCAGGGGGCGCAGACGACAGGCGGCGTCGCCACCCTCGGGAACCGGATGGAGCCGCGGGTGAACGAACCGGCGAGGTTGTCCGCGAAGCGGCCGGCCGTCAGCGGATCCCGGACCGACGCGTCGATCGCCACGAGAGCCGGGCAGTCGAGCGCCGCTCGGGCGGCGGCGACGTCCGCGGCGCGGACCGGGCCGCCTTCGGCGATCGGGAGCCGCGCCGAATTCGCCAGTTCCCACACCGGGGGCAGCCATTTCTGGTGGCCGGGACGGCCGCCGGGGAGCGATGTCGAATGCGCGGCGAACGGGTTGGCGAGGCCGTAACCGTCGCGCAGCCGCATGTCGAGCGGGATCAGCAGGCCGAGCGCGCCCATGCTGTCCGCCGCGACGGTCACGTACGGCCGGTCCGTCGGGTACGCGTACCAGCGTCTGGTCGTGTAGTCCTGGATCAGCACCGCCGGGCCTTCCACGCCCCGGACGGCCGCCAGCGCCGACGGCATCAGCGGGTGGCCGGCGTAGTCCTCCGCCAGGATCGGATGCTCGTGCCCGGTCGACCGCGACCAGAACGCTCGCTCGTCCGTGACGCCCACAGCGCGCGGAGAAGCCGAGTACGCCGGGCGAAGCGATGCGGCGGCCACGAAGGCCCAGATCCCGACGGCGACCAGAAGCGCCACGGTCACCCTCGTCACCGGCACGGCCAGCACCGGCAGGAGCAGGCAGAACAGCGCCGGGAGCAGCATGCGCCCGTGCATGAAATCCCCGCCGACCCGGATCACGTACACCGCGAGCAACACCGCTCCGGCCACCGGAACCGCGGTGAGCACCACGAAGGTTCTGTCCATAGTGGACGAAACCGTGACGACCGCGGCCGCGAGCAGCAGCAGCGGGAGCCACAGCCAGTACGGCTGGACGAGATCGGCAAGGTACGCCCATCCGCGGGCCCAGTTCGCTTCCGACGCCTCCTTGACCAGCGCGGTGTTCGGCGTCAGCAGACCGTAGTAGCCCATCCGGAACACCTGATACGCCGACGGGAGCGCGGCCGCCACGGCCATCAGGCCCATCGCGTGGCGACGTCCCGGCCGCGCGAGGACGAGCAACGCCACCAAGGCGACAGCGCTGAAGAGGGCGAGATCGGGCCGCACCAACGGCCCCAGCCCGGCGACCAGCGCGACCGGCCAGGTACGCAGATCGTCCATTGTGGACGTGCGGCGGACAAGCAGCCACCAGGTACCGCCCAGCCACAAGCTGATCAGCCCGGTCTCGAGCCCGGACGTCGCGAAGTCGCGGAACGGCGGCAGCGCGCAGACCACCAGCGTCCCGGCGGGCGCGAGTCCGTGGAACGCCAGCGGCTGGTAGAGCCGCCGGGCGCCGTCCAGGCCGAAGAACAACCCGGCGACCGAGAAGACCAGCCCGGTGACCACGGAGACCCACTCCAGCGGCACCCCAGGGAGCAGCCCGAGGACGCTCAGCACCGCCGTCCACAAAGGACTCGTATTGGTCTCGACCCGCTCGCCGACGTTGAACACCGGACCGTTGCCCGCGAGGATCTGCCGGACCGTCCGCAGCACGATCAGCCCGTCGTCGCTCATCCAGCGACGGCGCCAGGCCAGGTCGGCGTAGACCGTCAGGACCAGGCCGAATCCGAACCAAGTCCAGGTCGACGGCCTCAGGTACCAGGCACGCGAAGGCCAGCCGGGCGTGGTCTCACCCGTCGTCGTGTTCGTCTGCGTCATGGCCCCGCCCGCCTCGGTTGCGTGCGCAGGAGATCAGGTCCGCGGCCCGCGAGTCAAACCGCACGGCCGGACAGGCAGGACTGTGGCCACTTCCTCCCTTCCATGGCCAGCCGCGCGGTGACCTCGAAGCCCGCCTGCGCCAGCAGATCCGCGATCCGGCCGGGATCCAGCAGGTAGGCGTCGTAGGTGACCGGGTGGCCGTACGCCGTCTCCGGGCTCAGCCGCTCGTCTCCGACATGGAACCCCAGCAGTACTCGCCCACCAGGCACGAGGGTGCGACGGAACTCCGCGAACACCGCCGGGAGCTCCTCCGGCGGCAGGTGGAAGATCGACCACCAGGCGACGAGACCGCCCAGCTCGCCGTCCGGGAAGTCCAGGGCGGTCATCGAGCCGACCGAAAACCGCTGGTCAGGGTAATGACGACGGGCTATCTCGACCATTTTCGGCGACAAGTCGACACCGGTGACGTCGAGGCCGAGCGCCGCCAGGTGAGCGGTGACGTGGCCAGGACCGCAGCCGACGTCGGCGACCGGGCCGCGCACCTGCTCGGCGAACGCGACGAGCATCGCGCGGCTGATCGGCTCCTGTTCGAAGAGCGGCACGATCCGCGACGCGTAGTCCTCGGCGACGGTGTCGTAGGACTCGCGGGTGGCGTCGAGATGGGAAGTCACGGTGGACGACGCTAGCGGCACCCACCGACAGTTCTCGCTCGTAACTCGCGTGATTGGAGGCGCAACTCGCGTGATCGGGCGGCGATCACGGCTCGATCAGCCCGGCGTCCCTGGTCAGGTCCTCCGGTGCTTTCGGCGAGGCCACCGGCGTGCAGCCGGTCGCGGGGTCCGCCGCCGAGTCGGTGCCGTCGTGGTGCGCGACTCCGGACCGGGTCAGCCGGCGCGAGCCGACGTCGAAGCACACCTGGTACGAGCCCGGAAGCACCCGTTCGAAGGCGTACCGCCCGTCCGGCCCGGTCACGGTCGAGGCCGTCTCCTTGCCGGAAGCGTCCTTCAACGTCACCTTCACATCCGGGACGCCGAGCTCGTCGCGGCGCTGGAGGCCGTCCTTGTCCTTGTCCAGCCACACGAAGTCGCCCAGCTTGCTCAGCGGCGCGACGAGACCCGCGGCGAGCGTCAGGTCGATCCGTTTGCGAGGGCCGACGGTGGTGGTCGCGGTGCAACCGGTCGCCGGGTCGGCGTCCGAATCCTTCGCGTCGTCGCCCGCGTCCTTCGCCGTGTACGTGAAGGGAAGCCCGGCGATGTCGAAGCAGACCTGGTAGATGCCGTCTTTCAGCTTGGTGAAGCGGTACTTGCCGTCGGCGCCGGTGGTGAGCGTCCCCAGCGCCGTGCCCGACGCGTCCTTCAAAGTCACCTTCACGCCCTGAACGCCCGGCTCCCCGGGGTCCTGCAGGCCGTTCCGGTCGACGTCGTCCCAGACGAACTCGCCGATCTCGTCGATCGCGGGCGGCGGGGTGACCTTGATGGTCGTGGTCGCGGTCTTCTTCGGCAAGGTTCCGCTGGAGACGGTCACGGTGCTGACGTGGCCGTTGTCCGCTTCGGTGATGTTCTTGTGGTCGCAGGCGACGGTCGCGGACTTGCCGGCTTCGAGGGTCGCGATCGGGGTGGGGTTCACGTCGCAGTACGGGTCTTCGACCTTGATGCCGGTCAGCGTCGTGGTGCCGTCGTTGGTGACCGTGAAGCGGTAGTTCGCGGTGGTGCCCGCCTCGAGGGTGGCCGTGGCGCCCCAGGCGCCGCTCGCCGGGTCCCGCACCTCCGCCTTCGCCGAGAACGAGTCGACCCGCAGGTGGACGCAGTCCCACATGACCCAGTTGCGGTCCGTGGCGGCGAAGAACTTCACCGAACCGGCCGACGGCGGGGCGACCGACGGCGGGAAATCCTGCCGGGCCAGTTTGCCGTCGGCCTCGACGGCGTGCACGACCTTGAGCTTGTTCTCCAGGACGACCTTGCCGGACCCGTCGTAGAACCGCAGTCCGGTCTCCTGGACGGCGTCCGCGCGCCGGAGGTTGCCGTCGTTCGTGCCGGTCCAATCGGTCAGCGTGTAGACGGCGCCGGGCACGAACTTCATCGCCGCGTAGGCGGTGCTGACCATCTTGTCCGGCGTCGAGATCAGGGCGTATTTGCCGCCGTCGGGCTGGTAGCCACTGGCCGTCGACAGCCGGGGTTGCTTGCTCCTCGGCGTGCCGGGAGGTACCGGGGCGGCGGGGTTGAACGTGTAGCCGGCGGGCGGGCTGCCCTGCTCGACGCTCGGGTTCGGCGCGGCGCCGCCGGTGCAACCGGACGGGACGGTCGCGGCCTGTGCGGACGAGGGAAGGATGCCCGCCACGAGTGCGCCTGCCGTCATGAACACCAGTGCCCTTTTCACAGGGCTGAAGCTAATGAGCGCGGCAGGGTTCCGTAATCACCGAACGGTGTCGTCCGGCGCCCCGATCAGGCAGAACAAGTCTCGCCGAGAGTGATCGGGGCGCCGGAGGCCACTACTTGACGCCGATACGGCCGACCTGGCCCCAGCGGCCCTTCTTCCACACCGACACGATCGACGGCCGCGGCTGGGTCGTTCCGCCGTCGGGCCAGTGCGAGGCCGGGCTTCCGGAGTTGGGCGCGTCCTCACCGGGGTGCTGCACGGCGATGAGCACCAGGTGGTCGGTCACCACCGGGCCGCAGCATTCCGCACCGACCGGCACCGACAGGAACTGCTTGACGTGCCCGCGTTCCGGACCGTCGACCGGCACGGAGAACAGGCCGTCGTTGGCGCCGAGCGCGTTGCCGTCGGTGGAGATCCACAGGTTGCCGTGCCGGTCGAACGCGACGTTGTCCGGGCAGGAAATGGGGCTGACCTGCTCCTTCGGGAAGCCGCCGAAGTAGGTGTCCGCCGTCTTCGGGTCACCGCAGACCAGCAGGAGCCGCCAGGAGAATTTCGTCGACGCCGCGTCGCCGCCGTTCTCTTCCCACTCCAGGACGTGACCGTTGCGGTTGTTCGGCCGCGGGTTCGCCTCGTCGACGTTCGCCTTGCCCGCGGGGCCGCGCTGGCTGTTGTTGGTCAGCGCGGCGTAGATCCGGCCGTTGACCGGGTTCGGCTCGATGTCCTCGGGCCGGTCCATCTTGGTCGGCTGGACCTTGTCCGCCGCCTCGCGGGTGAAGACGTAGACCTCTTCGGCGGTGAAACCGTCCACAAAGGACTTGTTGCCGGAGGCCAGCGGGATCCATTCGCCGACGCCGTCGAATTCGCCGTCCGAGGGAAGTTTCCCGGTGCCGTCGATCTCGGAAGCCGGGCTGTCGCCGGTGAAGCGGGCGACGTAGAGGGTGCCGTCGTCGAGCAGCGCCGAGTTGTGGCGACGCGCGTGCGCGCTCTTGCCCGGCTTGTACTTGCCCTTGGAGACGAACTTGTAGATGTACTCGAATCGCTCGTCGTCACCGGAGTAGACGGCGACTCGGCCGTCCTTGGTGATCTTGATGTTCGCGGCCTCGTGCTTGAAGCGGCCGAGCGCGGTGTGCTTGACCGGCGTCGAGTTCGGGTCGTTCGGGTCGATCTCGACGACCCAGCCGAACCGGTTGGCCTCGTTGGGCTCCTGCGCGAGGTCCCAGCGCTTGTCGTACCGCTCCCACTTGCGGGTGCTTTCGGTGCCGGAGAAGCCATACCGCTTCAGGCGTGCCGCCGCGACGGGGTCGGTGACCTTGGCCGCGTTGGCGAAGTACTGGTTGACGTTCTCCTCACCGGAAAGCACGGTGCCCCAAGGGGTCACGCCGCCGGCGCAGTTGTTCTGCGTGCCGAAGACCTTGCGGCCGGTCGGGTCGGCGGAGGTCTTGAGGTACTTCGAGCCTGCCGCCGGGCCGCGCACCTCGAAGGCGGTGTTCAGCGTGATGCGGCGGTTGAACGGGCTCGGCGTCACGCGCAGGGCGCCACCGATCGGGTCGCGGAAGGCCTGGACGACCGAGAGGCCGTGCGCGGCCCACGCGATCTTGACCTGCTCCTCGGTCGGGTTCTTCGGGTCGTACTGGTCGACCGGGAACATGTGGACCTCGGTGGTGTACTCGTGGTTCACCACCATGAGGTTGCGGATGCCCAGCGGATCCTGCGGGATCAGGCCGACGAAGTCGCAGTTGTAGCCGAACTGCTTCGCCTGCGCGGCCGCGGTCTGCTTGTGGAAGTCGAACTTCGGCGCGCCGAATTCGACGGCGTCGCCCCAGCGGATGACGACGCGCTGCTCGTAACCCTCGGGGATGGTGACCGCGTCGAGCTTGTTCGGCGGCACCGCTTCGAAGTCGGTACCGGGCACCGGACGCCCGGGGCGGCCCGGTTTGCCGTGGCCCGCGGCGGAAACGTCAGCCGGGGTCTCGGCGGCGGCCGTGCCGGAAAGCGCGGCGAAACCACCGGCGGCCGCGGCCATCACGGCGCCGGCCTTCAGCGCGCCACGACGGGACAGCATGTTCTTGACGACGTCGCCGAAGTATTCGTTGTCCGACGCGTTCGGCTCGGGGTGGGCGCACGCGTTGCCGCAGCGGTACTCGCAGGTGACCGCGGAGCGGCCACCGGGGTGGGAGGTGATCAACGGCAGCAGCCGCTGAGGCTCGAAGGACACAAGGCCTCCATGGTCGCGGTGGGTACACGTAGTCCAGTCGGGGGAACGCCGTGACGTTAAGCGACCAAAACGATCCAGCCCTGGCCAGCAGATGAACAGCGCGCGAACGAGCGATGGCGCGCTGCCGGATCAGGCAGCGCGCCATCGACGAAAAGTACTGCTAGATCGTTGCTTATCGACTAGGAACCGATGTCGGCCAGGCCATGCCTGCCGGGTTTCCACACCGCCACCACCGAGGGACGGGGCTGGGTTTCGCCGCCGTCCGGCCAATGGGAGGCCGGTTTGTCGGCGTTCGCGCCGTCCACTTCACCCGGATGCTGGACACAGACCGTGACGATCTTCCGCTCGACGATCGGACCGCAGGTCTCCGCGCCGCGGGGCACGGTGAGGAACAGCTTGAGCTCCCCGCGGTTGCGGCCTTCCAGCGGAACCGAGTAGAGGCCGTCGTTGATGCCGAGTGCGCCCGCCGAGTCGGTGGAGATCCAGAGGTTGCCGTGCCGGTCGAAGGCCACGTTGTCCGGGCTGGAGATCGGCGAGACCTGGTCCTTGGGGAAGCCGGCGAAGTAGGTGTCCGGCGACGCCGGATCACCGCACACCAGGAACAACCGCCAGCTGAAGGTCAGCGCGAGCGCGTCGCCGCGACGCTCTTCGAGCTCCAGCACCTGGCCGTGCTTGTTGTTCAGCCGTGGGTTGGGCTCGGTGGCGCCTTCCTTGCCGGGGTTGCCACGCTCGACGTTGTTGCTCAGCGCGCAGTAGATCCGGCCGGTGTACGGATGGGCCTGGATGTCCTCCGGGCGGTCCATCTTGGTGGCGCCCACCTTGTCGGCCGCCTCGCGGGTGAAGACGTACACCTCTTCGGCGGTCATTCCGTCCACAAAGGACTTGTTGCCGGACGCCAGCGGGATCCATTCGCCGCCGCCGTCGAATTCGCCGTCGCTCGGCAGTTTCCCGGTGCCGTCGATCTCGGAAACCGGGCTGTCGCCGGTGAACCGGCCGACGTAGAGCGTGCCGTCGTCGAGCAGGGTCATGTTGTGCCGCCGGGCATGCGCGCTGTTCCCCGGCTTCATCCGGCCCTTCGAGATGAACTTGTAGATGTACTCGAAGCGTTCGTCGTCGCCGGAGTAGGCGACCACGCGGCCGTCCTTGGCGACGCGGATGTTCGCCGTCTCGTGCTTGAACCGCCCGAGATGCGTGTGCTTGACCGGGGTGCTGTCGGGATCGTTCGGGTCCAGCTCGATCACCCAGCCGAAGCGGTGCGCCTCGTTCGGTTCCCGGGCGATGTCCCAGCGCGCGTCGAACCGCTCCCACTTGCGGGTGGTCGCGGTGCCCTTGATGCCGTACCGCGCGTAGCGCTTGCGCTTCACGGGGTCGGTCACCGTTTCGGCGTTCCCGAAGTACTGGTTGATGTTCTCCTCGCCGGACAGGATCGTGCCCCAGGGCGTGACGCCGCCCGCGCAGTTGTTCATCGTGCCCAGCACGACCGTTCCGGTGGGGTCGGCGGCGGTCTTGAGCAGGTCACTGCCCGCGGCGGGCCCGGTCACCTTGAACGGCGTGTGCAGCGTGATCCGCCGGTTGTAGCGGGACATCTTCGGCCGCAGGTGCCCGGTGTCGCGGCCGCGCGTCACCTGGACGACGGTCAACCCGTGGGCCGCCCAGGCGATCTTGACCTGTTCCTCGGTCGGGTTGTCCCGGTCGTAGCCGCGGAACATGAACTCTTCCGAGGTGTACTCGTGGTTCGTGACCAGGAGCGAGGAGAGGCCCCAGTGGTCGAGCGGCAGCAGCGCGGCGAAGTCGCAGTTGTAGCCGAACTGCTTCGCCTGCGCCTCGGCGGTCTGATGGTCGAAGTCGAACTCCGGCGCGCCGGGCAGCACCGCGTCACCCCAGCGGATCACGATGCCCTGCTCGTAGCCCTCGGGCACCACGACGGCGTCGAGCGTGTTCGGCTGGACCCGCTCGTAGTCGGTGCCGGGTGGCGGTTTCGGACGACCCGCTGGGGCGGCGGAGGCGGGCGCTGCCAGCGCGAGCGGCGTACCGGCGGCCAATGCGACGACGGCGGTCGCCTTCAACGCGCCGCGGCGGCTCACCGCGCCGAGCACGTCGGCGAAGGTGGGGTTGTCCGACGTGTTCGGCGCGTCGTGGAAGCACGCGTCGCCACAGCGGTAGGTACAGGTCACTGACGCCCGGCTTGGTGAGTGGCCGGCCAGCAACGGAAGGAACTTCACGCGGACCTCCGGTCAGGCAGTTCGGGAGGTCGACGCTAAGGCACCGGACCGACGAGAGGAAACCCCTCGTTGGTCCGGTGTTCACCCTTTGTTCCGACTTACATCTCTTCGCCCACGAGGACCGCTCCGGCCGGAATCGTGTGCGGGTCGGCGGACTTCTCGCGGATCGTCAGCAGGGCGCCGGCCAGCACGCACAGGATCGCGGCGATCACGAACGGCGCCTGCTTGGCGCCGAACCACTCGGCCAGGTGACCGACGACGGTCGCGGCGACCGCGCCGCCGAGCCAGCGGCAGAAGTTGTACCCGGCGCTCGCGACCGGACGCGGGGCGCCGCTGATCGACATCGCCGTCCCGGTGAACAGCGTGTTGAGCAGGCCGGACACCAGACCGGACAGGATGATGCCGACGACCANCGTCCCGGTGAACAGCGTGTTGAGCAGGCCGGACACCAGACCGGACAGGATGATGCCGACGACCAGCACCGGCTTGCTGGGGATCGCCATGACAAGCAGCAACACGGCGTAACCGAAGACGGCGACCACGGTCGCGTGCCGCTCACCGAGCCTCGCGGCGAGTTTCGGCGCCAGCACCACGCCCGCGACGGCGACCGAAAGACCCCAGCCGCAGAAGATCAGGCCGACGGCGACGGCGCTCCACTCCAGCACGAACGGCGACCAGGCCAGCACCACGAAGAACGCGGCGGTGTAGAGCGCGGAACCGATCGACGTACGCAGCAGGCCACCGTGCTTGAGCGCGCGGAACGGGTCGAGCAGGCGGATCTTGGGCCGCGTCTCCTTCGCGTCGGTGGTCAGGAAGATCGAGCAGAGCACGAGACCGCACAGCATCAGCAGCGAGGTGCCGAGGAACGGACCACGCCACGAGATGCTGCCGAGCAGGGCGCCCAGCAGCGGGCCGACCGCGAGACCGACACCGAGCGCGGCTTCGTACAGCAGGATCGCGCCCGCCTGGCCGCCGGTCGCGGCGCCGACGATGACCGAAAGCGCGGTCGCGATGAAGAAGGCGTTGCCGAGACCCCAGACCGCGCGCAGCCCGATGAGCTGCTCGATCGAGCCGGACGCGGCGCACAACGCGGTGGCGACGACGACCAGCGTCAGCCCGACGACCACGGTCCGCTTGGCCCCGAACCGGGCACTCATCGCGCCGGTCACCAGCATCGCGACCGCCTGGACGCCGAGGTAGCTGGAGAACAGCAGCGTCACTTCGGACGGCGTCGCCTTCAGTCCCTCCGCGATCGACAGCAGGATCGGGTCGACCAACCCGATGCCCATGAACGCGATGACCGCGGCGAACGCGGTGATCCATACCTGTTTGGGCTGCCCCTTGACGGCGTCCAACAGGCTCGAGTGGGGCTCAGCGCTCATCGCGGATCAGTTCCTCCTTCTTGTCTTCGTGCAGCAACCTGGTGAGGGCGGGGAGCGCGGCTTCGATCGCGGCGCGGTCGGTCTCGTCGAGTTCGAAGAGCCGCTCACGGAGGAACTCCTCCCTCGCGACGATCAACCGGCGATGGAAGCGCTGCCCGACCTCGGTGACCTCGACGAGCACGGCCCGGCCGTCGGAGGGATCGCGGCGGCGGCTGACCAGGCCAAGCCGTTCGAGACGGCGGACGACGTCGGTCATCGTCGGCATCCGGACCCGTTCCAGCTCGGCGAGCGTGCTCATCCGGCGCGGACCGCCGTTGAGCAGCTCCGACAGCACCGAACCCTGCGTGAGGGTGAGCTGCACCTGCGGGGTCTCCCGGCGGACGAGGTAGTACAGCCGGAACACCAGCGGGCGGAGCCGGTGGGCGAGATCGGCGACTTTCGCGGTCACTTAGCCATGCTAACTAAAATTACTGAGCATGGCTAAGTAATCTGCCGCACAGGTTTCCACCGCCTAGGGTTGTGGGTGTGGAAGCGGTGATCTTCGATCTCGACGGTGTCCTGGTGGATTCGGAAAAGATGTGGGACGAGGTCCGCCGGGCGGTCGTCCACGAGTTCCACGGCACCTGGCGGGAGGAATCGACCAGGGCCATGCAGGGGATGAGCACCCCGGAATGGGCGGCTTACCTGGCGCACGACCTCGGCGTCCAGCTCCGGCCCGGCGACGTCGCGCAGGTGGTGATCGACCGGATGGCGCGGCGGTACGCGGAGAAGCCGCCGATCATCCCTGGCGCGCCGGAGGTCGTGCGCGAGGTCGCGAAGCACTGGCCGGTGGCGATCGCGAGCTCGTCGCCGCCGCTGCTGATCAAGGCGTTCCTCGACATCACGCGGCTGCCGGTGCCGACGGCGGTTTCGTCGGAGCAGGTCGGCGCCGGGAAACCGGCGCCCGACGTGTACCTGAAGGCGGCCGAGCTACTGGGCGCGGAGCCGAAGAACTGCGCGGCCGTGGAGGACACGACCAACGGGCTGCGCGCGGCGCTGGCCGCGGGGATGACGGTGTACGCGGTGCCGAATCCGCACTTCCCGCCGGATCCGGCGGTACTGGAGCAGACGACCGTGGTCCCGGCGATCACGGATCTGCCGGCGGTGCTCCAGGAGGGCTGAAGGGGACTTTCCCCGCATTACACGCAGCGAAAGCTCCCTTCACCGCATCGCATGCGGTGAAGGGAGCTTTCAGCCCACGTCAGGGGAGGGTCACGCCTCGCCGGCGATGAACTTCTCGACCTCGTCGCGCGCGGTGGCGTCGTCGTACTGCTCCGGCGGCGACTTCATGAAGTACGAGGAAGCCGAGAGGATCGGGCCGCCGATGCCGCGGTCCTTCGCGATCTTCGCGGCGCGCACGGCGTCGATGATGATGCCCGCCGAGTTCGGCGAGTCCCACACCTCGAGCTTGTACTCCAGGTTCAGCGGTACGTCGCCGAAGGCACGGCCTTCGAGCCGGACGTAGGCCCACTTGCGGTCGTCGAGCCACTGCACGTAGTCGGACGGCCCGATGTGGACGTTGCCCTTGCCGAGCTCGCGGTCGACCTGCGAGGTGACCGACTGGGTCTTCGAGATCTTCTTCGACTCGAGCCGCTCCAGCTCCTTCATGTTCAGGAAGTCCATGTTCCCGCCCACGTTGAGCTGCATCGTCCGGTCGAGCTGGACGCCGCGGTCTTCGAACAGCTTCGCCAGCACGCGGTGCGTGATGGTGGCGCCGACCTGGGACTTGATGTCGTCACCGACGATCGGGACACCGGCCGCGCGGAACTTCTCCGCCCACTCGGGGTCGGAGGCGATGAACACCGGCAGCGCGTTGACGAACGCCACACCGGCGTCGATGCAGGCCTGCGCGTAGAACTTGTCGGCTTCTTCGGAGCCCACCGGCAGGTACGAGACGAGCACGTCGACCTCGGCCTCGCGCAGCGCGGCGACGACGTCGACCGGGGTCTCGTCGGACTCCTCGATGGTCTCGCGGTAGAAGCGGCCGAGCCCGTCGTAGGTGTGCCCGCGCTGCACGGTGACACCCAGCGGCGGCACGTCGGCGATCTTGATCGTGTTGTTCTCCGAGGCGAAGATCGCCTCGGACAGGTCACGGCTGACCTTCTTGGCGTCCACGTCGAACGCGGCGACGAACTCGATGTCGCGGACGTGGTACTCGCCGAACACGACGTGCATCAAACCGGGCACGCGAGTGCTGGGATCTGCGTCACGGTAGTACTGAACGCCCTGGACCAGCGAGGCCGCACAGTTGCCGACGCCCACGATGGCCACCCGAACGCGGCGGTTCTCGCCCATGCCGGTTTCTCCTTCATTAGTCCAACAGTTGTAGGTAATGCGCAGCGCGCTCGGAGAGCGCCTCAGGTCTCCGGTCCACGCTGCTCGGCCTGTTCGTGCGCGATCAGCTCGTTGAGCCAGCGCACCTCCCGCTCACTGGACTCCAGCCCGAGCCGGTGCAGCTCACGGGTGTAGCGGTCGATCTTCTCCTCGGCCCGCGCCATTGCCGTCCGAAGTCCTTCGCGGCGTTCCTCGACCCGACGACGGCGGCCTTCCAGGATTCGCATCCTGACGTCGGCCGGTGTCCTCGAAAAGAACGCCAGGTGGACGCCGAAGCCTTCGTCGTCCCACGTCTGCGGCCCGGCGTCGCCGAGCAGTTCGGCGAACCGTTCCTTGCCCTCGGCGGTGAGCTTGTACACACGCTTGCCCCGGCGTGCCCACGCCCGGTCTTCCACCTCTTCGAGCTCCTCGACGAGGTACCCGGCGCGAAGCAGCCGACGCAGGGTCGGGTACAGCGAGCCGTACGAGAACGTCCGGAACATCCCGAGCGTCTCGTGCAAACGTTTGCGCAGCACGTAACCGTGCATGGGGGTTTCGTGCAGCAGCCCCAAGATCGCGAGCTCCAGCACACCGCACCCCCTTCCGGGAACAAACCGCGACCGGTCGCGTTGGCCACCGTGACCGGCTCGGTCAACCTACCGGCCCACTATATCGCGCCGATACATCGAAGTGGTGTAGCTAACCCCGAACGGGTACCCGGAAAACCCACCGAAATTCATCGGACAGTTATCGAATCTTCGGCGTGTCCGACCGCATACGGACCGTCCCGCCGACAACGGGGCGTGGACCACACAGCAAGAGCCCGTACTCTGTTGGCGTGCGAAACCAGCGGCAGGTCGTGGACTACGCCTTACAGCGGCGCGCGCTGCTCAAGGGCGTCCACTCCGGACGGGTCGGCACATACGACGTCTGCGACGCGGGCCCGTACCTCCTCCGTGCCGCGAAATTCCACGGCCGACCAGGTGATCAGGACTGCCCTGTCTGCCATCGGGAGGAACTGACCCTGGTGTCGTGGGTGTACGGCGACGAGCTCAAGCACGCCGCCGGATCGGCCAAGACGCCGGACGAACTGGTACGGATGGACGGACACTTCGCGGAGTTCACCGTCTACGAGGTCGAGGTCTGCGGGAGCTGTCACTGGAACCACCTGGTGCGGTCCTACGTCCTCGGAACAGGAGATCCGGGAACCACCCGGCCACGGACCCGGTCGCAAAGGACAGCGGGTCAGTGACAGGTATCGAAAACGCAGTTGACCACAGAGCGGCGTCCCCCGAAGCGCCGGTCTGGGAGGCCCATTCGTGAACGACGACCGCAATCGCTCCTGGCCTGGCCAGGAGCCTGATGCACCTCGCCGTGCCCAATGGCCGGGCGAAACCGACGATCCCGGCTGGCCGAGCGAAGAACCGCCGCGCCGCCCCCAGCGCCGGACTCCCCCGAACGGCATCCCCCGCTCGGCGAACCCGCGTCCTCCCCACCCCCGCGCCGCCAACCCGCAGTGGCCGGACGGCGACGCCGGCGGCCCCGAGTGGCCCTCCGGTGATGAACCCCGCGAACCGCGCCGTCCCGCGGCTCCGCGCCGCCCCAACGGCATGCCCCCGCGCAGGCAGGGACCCCCGCCGCCCGGTGGCCGTGCCGCCGGTGACCAGCGTGCCCGCAACGGCGCCGCCGGGCACCGCCCGCCGCCGCCTCCGCCCGGCGACCGCCGTCCTCCCGCCCCGGCCGATCAGGCCACCGCGATGGTCCGGCCGGTCGAGCCGGAACCGTACGAGCGCGAGCCGGAACTAATCACCCATCACGCGCACAACGGCACCGAAGACCCGTACGGCTACGACCCGTACGACGACCGCTATGACGATCGTCACCCGAGCGCCGCGTTCGGCGCCGAGGGCGAAGACGCGTACGACGAGTCCGCCGAAGACGAGCAGGACGACAAGAAGAAGGTCCTCACGCCGAAGCAGCGCAAGAAGCGGCGCTGGCGCATCGTTCGCCGGGTCCTCTACGCGATGTTCGGCCTGTTCGTCGTGGTGCCCGCGATCGCGTTCGTCATCACCTACTTCCTGGTGGACGTCCCGTCGCAGGAAAGCGTCGCGAGCCTGCAGAGCCAGCCGATCACGCTGATGTACGCCGACGGCAGCCCGATGGGCAAGATCGCGCCCGCCAGCGGCGGAAGCCGGTACCTGCTGAAGCCCGGGGAAGTCCCGGACGTGGTCAAGAAGGCCGTGTACGCGGCCGAGGACTCGTCGTTCGAGACCAACTCCGGTTTCGACGTCGGCGGCATCCTGCGCGCGGTCTACAACAACGTCACCGGCGGCCAGGGCGGCGGTTCGACGATCTCCCAGCAGTACATCAAGAAGGCCACGGCCAACGAGGCGCCGACGCTCACCCGTAAATGGACCGAGCTGGCCAAATCCTTCAAGATGAACAACCAGATGTCCAAAGAGGAGATCATCACCGCCTACCTCAACACCATCTACTTCGGCCGCGGCGCGAACGGCATCGAAGCGGCCGCCCAGGCCTACTTCAAGAAGCCGGCCAAGGAGCTCAGCGCGTCCGAGGCGGCCTTGCTCGCCGGCCTGATCCAGGGGCCCAGCCGGTCGGAGAACGAGCCGTACGCGCAGCGTCGCTGGAACTTCGTGATGGACCAGCTGGTGGCGAACAAGTGGCTCGACCCCGGTCAGCGCGCCACCGCCGAGTTCCCGAAGCCCATCCCGAAGGCGCAGGCGAAGGCCGACGACGCCGGGACGCTGAGCCTGCACATCCGCAACCGGGTGATCGACGAACTCGAAGCCCGCGGCTACGACCAGGACCGGCTGCACCAGGGCGGCTTCAAGATCACCACGACGATCGACCCCAAGGCGCAGAAGATGGCCGAGGAGTCCGTCGCCGAGGGGATGAAGGGCCAGACGGACGAGAACATCCTGAACGCGCTGGTCGCGATAGACCCCAAGACCGGCGGCGTGGTCGCCTACTGGGGCGGCCCCGACTGGACGAAGAACGACAAGGGCCAGGACGTCCAGGCCATCGACTGGGCGAACGTCCCGCACAACCCCGGTTCGGCGTTCAAGGCCTTCGACCTCGCCGCGTTCCTCAAGATGGGCAAGGGCCTCGGCGAAACCTTCGACGGCACCAACAACCGGAAGTTCGACGGCCGCACGGTCCGGAACGCGGGCGAGAGCGCCAGCTGCGGTCCTCAGTGCACGGTCGCCGAGGCGATGAAGGTCTCCGCGAACACCGTGTTCTACGACATGGTCCGCAACGAGACGAAGATCGACCCGGTGGCGAAGGCCGCGAAGGAAGCCGGCGTGATGGTGGAGGCCGAAGGCGGCAAGGCGAAGCTGAGCCCCGACATCAACATCGCGCTCGGCGGTGGTGGCACGGTCACCACCGCGGAGGACATGGCGGCCGGTTTCGCCACGTTCGCCGGCGAAGGCGTCCGGCAGAAGCAGCACTTCGTCGCCAAGCTGACCAACTCGCAGGACGAGGTCGAGTTCGACGAGACGAAGCCCAAGGGCACTCCCGCCTTCAGCGACGACGCCGCCAAGAGCAAGCAGATCGCGGGCAATGTCACCGACGCGCTCGAAGAGGTCATCCCGTACTCGAAGCTCAAGTGCCCGAAGGGTCACGAGTGCGCGGGCAAGACCGGGACGCAGCAGTACGACTTCAAGGACAGCGACCCGGCGAGCTACCGCGACCGCAACGCGCAGACCTGGATGGTGGGCTACACGCCGAGCATCTCGACGTCGGTGTGGGTCGGCGGCGACGGCAACAAGCCGCTGCACGACAAGAACGGCAAGGCGGTCTACGGCCGGACCATCGCCGGTCCGATCTGGGAAGACTTCATGGCCCGGTACATGACCGGCAAGCCGTCGGAGAAGTTCGACAGCGTCAAGCCGATCGGCAAGGACGCGCGGTACGTGCCGACGACGACGGCCCAGAAACCGCCGGAGACGTCGACGCCGCCCGAGACGCCGACGACCACCCCGACGCCGACGACGCCCACCGAGACGACCGAGACGACGCCGACGAAACCCACCAAGCCGACGAAGCCGAGCTGGACGAGGCCGGGCCCGGGGACTTCGGATCCGCTGTTCCCGAACGCCGAAGATCCGTGACGATCGGACTGAACAGGTGCTGAAAGGTGTGCCGGGCGAGTGCCCGGCACACCTTTTTCTTCACACCGATGAACCTGAACCGCTCCGATACGTCTTAACTGGAAGGAGACCTGCGACCGCAGGACCGCGCTCACCACGGAAGGTTCGGAGGACGTCCCAGTGAACGACGATCCCCACGGCGGATGGCCAGGTCAGGACCCTGACCCCGCACGTCGTCCGCAACGCCCGGCCGGACCGCCCCGCCGCCCCGCCGGCCCGCCCCCCGGGTACGGGCAGCGGCCGGGTCCCGGATCGCAGGGCCCGGGGCAGGCACCGTGGCAACGGCAGGGCACGCCTCAGCAGCCGCCACCGCGGCGCCCGCAGCGGCCACCGGTCGCGCCGCAGCACGAGCCGGACCTCATCACGCACCACGAGCACAACGGCACCACCGACCGCGGCTACGACGAGCCGTACGACGATGAGCCGTACGCCCCGGAGACCGACGAGAACGGGAAGCCGATCCTCACCCCCGCGCAGCGCAAAAAGCGCAGGTGGAGACGGATCCGGCGGGTGCTGCTCGCGTTGTTCTGCCTCTTCGTCGTCATCCCGGCGATCGCGTTCGTGATCACCTATTTCGCCGTCGACGTGCCGTCGCCGCAGTCCGTCGCGGCCACGCAGGGCCAGGCGGTGACGTACTACTACGCCGACAACACCGAGATGGGCAAGGACGTCCCCAAGGGCGGCAACCGGCAGATCCTGACGCCGGAGCAGATCCCGGACATCGTCAAGAAGGCCGTCATCGCCACCGAGGACGCCTCCTTCGAGACCAACTCCGGTTTCGACATCGGCGGCATCCTGCGCGCGGTCTACAACCAGGTGACCGCGGGCAAGGGCGGTGGTTCGACCATCTCCCAGCAGTACATCAAGGTCGCCAGTGGGGACGACGAATCGTCGCTCGCCCGTAAATGGACCGAACTCGCCAAGTCCTTCAAGATGAACCAGACGTACGAGAAGAAGGACATCATCGCGGCGTACCTGAACATCATCTACTTCGGGCGCGGCGCGTACGGGATCGAGTCGGCCGCGCAGGCGTTCTTCGGCAAGCCCGCCGGAGAGCTGAACGCCTCCGAGGCGGCGCTGCTCGCGGGTCTCATCCAGCAGCCGGGCCGCTCGGAGAACCCGAAGGTCGCGAACGATCGCTGGAACGTCGCGCTGAACCGGATGGTGCAGAACGGTTACCTCTCCGCCGCGGACCGCGCGAACCTGCAGTTCCCGACGCCGATCCCGCAGACCGACAAGCAGCAGGCCGGCGTGGTCAACCCGTTCATCCGCGACAAGGTCAAGGAAGAACTCGCCGCGAACGGCATCACCGACGACGTCTACTACCGGGGCGGATACAAGATCCACACGACCATCGACCCGAAGGCGCAGGCCGCGGCCGAGCAGGCGGTGGCCGATGGGATGAAGGGCCAGACCGACGAGAACCTGCTCAACGCGCTCGTCGCCATCGACCCGAAGACCGGCGGCGTGAAGGCGTACTACGGCGGGCCGTCCATCGTGAAGGGGCCGAACGGCCAGGACCTCAAGGGCCGTGACTGGGCGAACACGCCGCAGAACCCCGGGTCCTCGATGAAGCCCTTCGACCTCACCGCGTACATGCAGCTCGGCAAGGGCGGCATCAACTCGACGTTCGACGGATCCAACAACCGGCAGTTCGGGAAGCAGACGATCCGGAACGCCGGTCCCGGCAGCACCTGTTCGCAGCAGTGCACGGTGTCCGAAGCGATGCAGCGGTCGGCCAACACGGTGTTCTACGACATGGTCGTGAACGTGACCAAGCCCGGGCCGGTGGCGCAGGCCGCCAAGGACGCCGGGGTCAAACCCGCCCCTGATGGCACCGCCGAGCTGTTCGCCGACAACAACATCGCGCTCGGCGGTGGCAAGACGGTCATCAGCCCGGAGGACATGGCCGCCGCATACGCGACCTTCGCGGCCGAAGGCCAGCGGCGGGACAAGCACTTCGTCGTCAAGGTGACCAACTCGCAGGACGAGACCGCCTACTCGGCTCCCGAGGAGGCGAAACCGGCGTTCGCCGATGACGCCGACAAGAGCAAGCAGATCGCCGGGAACGTCACCGAGTCGCTGAAGGGTGTCATCCCGTTCTCGAAGCTCAAGTGCCCCAACAACCACGAGTGCGCGGGCAAGACCGGGACCCAGCAGCACACCTACCGGCCGGGCGAGCCCGCGTCGGCGAAGGACGCCAACTCGCAGACCTGGATGGTCGGCTACACGCCGTCGATCTCGGCCGCGGTGTGGGTCGGTGGCGACGGCGACAAGGCACTGAAAGGGAAGAACGGCAAGTCGATCTTCGGTTCGACGATCGCCGGGCCGATCTGGCAGAAGTTCCTTTCCCTGTACCTGAACGGGAAGCCCGGGGAGCGCTTCGGGAAGGTCAAGATCATCGGCGGGGACGACAGCAACACCGTTCCGTCGACGCAGACCCCGCCGGAGGAGGACGAAGGCTCGACCGAGACCGGCACGCCGTCGACCGGCCCGAGCACCGGATCGTCGTCTTCGCGGAACGAGGAAGAAGAGACGTCGAGCTCGAAGAACCCGCCGACCTCCAGCCAGAACAACGAAGAGGGCGGCAACGGGGGTCCCGGCCGGGGCGGCAGAGGCGATACCGAATAGCTAGAGGGTGACGACGCGCCGTTCGGCACCCGAAAGGTGAGCGGCTTCGATGACCCGGAGCGCCTCGACTGCGGAGGCGGGATCGACCGGGAAGTCGCCCTTGCCGAGCAGCGCGTCGCGCACCTGCGCGTAGAAGTCCTCGTACCGGCCGACCTCGGTGGGCACCGTTTCGACGTCGTCGTTCACGCCGAGCACGCCCGCGTCCGACGGCGGCTCGACCGCCCAGCCGGGGTCGCCGGGCCGCAATCCGTCCTTGATCTGCGGCTCCTGGACGTCGAGGCCGTACTTCGTGAAGGTCGCCTTGTCGCCGAGCACGCGGAATCGCGGGTTCCGGGTGCCCGCGAGCGCGGACGCCCACAAATGCGAACGCACCCCGTTGGTGTGCCGGAGGGCGACGAAGGCGTCGTCGTCGACGGACACCCCGGCGCGGCGCCTGTCGACCTCCGCGTAGACCTCGGCGACCGGGCCGAACAGCTGCAGCGCCTGGTCGACGATGTGCGCGCCGAGGTCGTAGAGGAGGCCGCCCGCCTCGGCGGGGTCGCCGAACTCACGCCAGTTGTCCCGCGGCTTCGGCACCCAGCGGTCATAGCGTGATTCGAAGCGGAAGACGTCACCGAGCCTGCCGGTCTCGAGGACCTTCCGGACGGTGAGGAAATCCGAGTCGAAACGGCGGTTCTGGAACACCGTCAGTCCGACTCCCTTGGCCTTCGCCGCTTCGACGACCTTCGCCGCTTCGGCCGCTGTCGGCGCGAAGGGCTTGTCGACGACGACGGACAAGCCCGCCTCGATCGCCTGAAGCGCGAGCGGAACGTGCGTTCGGTTCGGCGTGCTGACGACGACCAAGTCCAGCTCGCCGGCCTTCGCGAACAACGCGTCCGCGTCCGGCAGCACGTCGGCGGCCGGATGGTCGGCGCTCGCCTGCCCGGCCCGGTCCGGATTCGAGGTGACGATGGCGGCCGGGGTCAGCCCCGGTGTCGCGTCGACCAGCGGCGCGTGGAAGACGCGTCCGCCGGTGCCGTATCCGAAGATCCCCACTCGCAAGTCAGCCATGACCCCATTAAACAACAGTGTTGCGTAATCAGCCAGTCATGGCAGGATGCGCGCTATGCCGGAGACCGGGGTCAATCTGCGCGGCCTGCGCCAGCACAATCGGACACTGCTGCTCACGCACATCCTGCGCGCGGGCGGCCTCAGCCGCGTCGAACTCGCCGAACGCACCCGGCTCACCCAGCAGGCCGTCTCGAAGATCGTCCCCGAACTCCTCGAAGCCGGCCTGCTGGACGAGGAACGCCAGCCAGCGTCCGGAGTCGGCAAGCCGCGCACCCTGCTGCGCGTCCGCGCGGACGCCCGGTACGCGCTCGGCGCCCAGCTCGACCGGGACTCGTTCCGCGTGCTCAGGACCGACCTGACCGGGAAGATCATCGCGTCGCGCGGCGGCCCCCTGTCGCCCGGATTCACCCCCGACCAGGCCGTTTCCACCCTCGGCGAAGCGACCGAAGCACTACTCGACGGCGTCGAGCGCGAACGTGTCCTCGGCCTCGGCGTCGGCAGCGTCGGCCCTCTCGACCACCGCGAAGGAGTCGTCCGGGACGCCACGAACATGCCGGGCTGGCACCACGTCCCCCTGCGCGACCTGCTCGCGAAACGCACCGGGCTGCCCGTGCGGCTCGACAAGAACACCAACGCCGCCGCCTTCGCCCAGCACTGGCCGGAGGGCGACCAGGCCGCGACCGCCGTCGTGCTCGTCGGCACCGGGATCGGCGTCGGCCTGCTGATCGACGGCAGGCTGTATCGCGGGCCGCGGACCAACGCGGGCGAATTCGGGCACACCACGCTCGCCTTCGACGGACCGCGGTGCGCATGCGGCCGGCGCGGCTGCGTCGAGGTGCTGCACAACGCGGCGGCGACCACGGAAGCGGCGGCGGGCCTGCTGGGGATCGGTCTCGCCGACCTCGTCCAGGTCCTCGACCTCGAACGTGTCGTGCTGACCGGGCGTTCGGTCCGCGCGGAGCCCGAGGTCTACCGCGACACCGTCGCGGCGCGGCTGCGGGAACTGCTGCCTTTGCCGCACTGGCAACGGATCCAGGTCGATCTCGACGAGATGGGCGACGACGTCGTCGCGTTCGGCGCGGCGGCGGAGGTGCTGGCCGGGTTCTACGACAGCGGCGACATCACCGGGTGGTCACCCGGATAGGCGCTAACATCCGCCAGGTGTCCGACCAGACGACCCAGCCCGAGGCTCCGCTCTCCCTCACCCCCGGCGAGCGGGTCATCCCGAGCTGGAACGAACCGCTCGTGGCCGCGGCCACGAGACCGATCGGCGGCCCGCTCGGCGAGCACGCGGCCGTGGGGCGGCACTGGTTCTGGTCGCCGCAACGGGTCGGGCTGCTGCTGGCCTGCCTCGCGCTGGTGCTCTCGTGGTTCGGCAAGGCGTCGTGCATCCAGCAGTACACCGACGATTCCGGGACCCACCAGCTCGACTGGCGGGCGGGCCGCCCGTTCGTCGCGATGTGCTACTCGGACATCATCCCGCTCTACAGCTCCGAGCGCCTGAACGATCCGGACACCTTCCCGTACGTGACTTCGTGGACCGAAAACGAAGGAACGGCGAAGGAGACCACGCGGTACATGGAGTACCCGGTGGCGACCGGGCTGTTCCAGTGGATCAACGCGAAGCTCACCGAAGCGTGGCTTTCGGTCGCGGAATCGGGCTGGCTGCCCGGCGCGCTCCCGGTGGCCGTGTACTTCAACATCTCGGCACTGTGGCTCGCGCTGGCCTGGCTCGTCACGGTGTGGGCGACCGGCCGATCGCTGAAACGCCGTCCGTGGGACGCCGTGCTGGTCGCGATCTCGCCGCTGGTGCTGGTGCACGTCTTCACCAACTTCGACGCCATCGCGACCGCGTTCACCGCGACCGCGCTGCTCGCGTGGGCCCGGCGCCGTCCCGAGGTGGCGGGCTTCCTGCTCGGGCTCGGCGCGGCGGCGAAGCTGTATCCGCTGCTGCTGCTCATCCCGTTGTTCTTCTTGTGCCTGCGCGCGGGCAAGGTCAAACACTGGGCGCTCACCGCCGGGCTCGCCGCGGCGACGTTCGTGGTGGTCAACGTCCCGTTCGCGCTCGCCGCGCCGACCGGCTGGTGGGAGTTCTTCCGGCTCAACACGGCGCGCCCGATGGATCCCGACTCGCTCTACAACGTGGTCTCCCACCTTTCCGGCTGGGCCGGTTTCGACGGGAAACTCGCCACGGGGCAGACACCGGTCGTGCTCAACGCCGTCGTCGCGGTGCTGTTCCTCGCCGCCTGCGCCGGCATCGGGTACGTCGCGATGAAGGCGCCGCGCCGTCCACGGCTGGGCCAGCTGGCCTTCCTCGTGGTGGCCGCGTTCCTGCTGACCAACAAGGTGTGGAGCCCGCAGTATTCGCTGTGGCTGGTCCCGCTGGCGGTGCTCGCGATCCCGCGCTGGCGACTGCTGCTCGGCTGGATGGTCCTCGACGCGCTGGTCTGGGCGCCGCGGATGATGTACTACCTCGGCGTCGACAACAAAGGGCTGCCCGAAGACTGGTTCCTCGGCACCGTCGTCGTCCGCGACCTCGCGGTGGTCGGCCTCTGCGCGCTGGTGATCCGGGAGATCCACCAGCCGCGCAAAGACCCCGTCCGCGCCGCCGGGGACGACGATCCGATCGGCGGTTTCCTCGACGACGCCCCTGATTCGCGCACCGTCAAACGCGCTTCAACACCTCAGGCCCAGGACGTTCCAGCCTGACGTGCTTGCCGAAGTCCTCGGCCCCGAAGTCGTCGATCTGCACGACGACGGCTTCGGGCGACGTTTCGACCAGACGGCAGCTGAACCAGTCGTCGCCCTGCTTGACCGACCAGCGCTCGGCGAGGACGGCCAGCCCCTCTGCCTCCAGCAACGCGACGGAGTCGTCGAAGGCGGCGGGGCCGCCGAGCGGGTAGCCGAAAACGGTCAGTGCCTGCCAACGGGTTTCCGGCGCGGGGACGACGTAGCCGACGTGCTCGCCGTCCTCCGCCCGGTACACGGTCCGATTCTTCATGCGGCACAGGTTCGACCCTCCCGTGGCGTGAGGGTCAAGCCGATTCAGCGCACGACGTAGCCGCCCGTGCTCGTCGCGAAGAACGGCACCGGCGCGGTGCAGGGCAGGACGTCCTGTTCGAAACCGGCGTACGCCCAGCTCCAGCCGATCCGGTCGTGGCCGCGCGGCACGTCCCGTACCGAGAAGCCGACGCGGCGGCCGACCAGGTTCACCGGGAAGCCGGGGATGTCGGCGCGTTCGATCACGCCGGTCAAAACCGCGAGGTCGCCCTCACTCGAGACGCAGTCGACCTTGCCCTCGAAATCGGCGAACGGCTTTCCGTCCTTGGTCAGATGATTCACGTGGAACCGGCCCGACGATTTCCCGGGTTCCCCGAACGCGGCGAAGTCGAACCGGACCGGGTCGCCCTCGAAACCGGGGAACGTCAGCGGTCCGCCCGCCGATCCGAGAACGACCGAGCCGACCGAACCGGACGACGGAGCCGCCGTCGCCTGCGTCGCCCCCAGCGTTCCCGCCGCGACGGCGAGCACGGCGACCGCGGCGATCTTCGACCTGATGTTCATGGCTTCCCTCCAGCACCGGGTGTTTCCCGGTCGAGGTCGAGCCTTTCGCGATCGGCGCGCCCGGCCCTCCCGCCGGAGAGGGAACGCTCTCCCGCCCGAGATGGTTGGCTTTCGTTCCGCGGCCCTCGCGCCCAGGGTCGAGCGGGACACTGAAACTGAGGCTGCCGGTGTCGGCCAACGGTGAAGGGCCCCGTCGCTGGGTCAAGGGGTCAGCTGTGCTCTGAATGTCCACAAGGGACGATTGCCCGCGACGAAATGTCTCCGTCAAGGCCATATGCCCGATTGGGCAAACGGGTCGTACCGCGCAAATCGCCCAACTCGGACACCGACAACTCGGAAAATATCCCTTATGGACAGTCAGGAGGGTGTCGCTTGGACCAGTCCCGCCCCTGCCGCCAACTCCGGCACGCACGGTTGCCTTACTCCTCGATGACCCCGGATCGCCACTCACGACCAACGCGACGTCAGGCGGAGGCGACGCGCTCCCTGACGTAGGCGATGTCCGCGGCCTGCCCGTCGGGCGGGGTCTCGACGACCACCGGGGCACCCGCCTCGGCCGCGACCGCGACCAGCACTTCGGGATCGATCGTGCCGTCACCGCCGACGACGTTGGCGTGCCGGTCCCGGGTGGAACCGAACTCGTCGCGCGAGTTGTTGAGGTGCACCAGGTCGATCCGGCCGGTGATGGCCTTGACCTTCTTGACCGCCTCGGTCAGGTCCCAGCCCGCCGCGTACGCGTGGCAGGTGTCGAAACAGAAACCCGCGCCGAAGTCGCCGACCTTGTCCCAGAGCCGGGCGATCGTCTCGAGGTCGCGCGTCATCGCGTTGTCACCGCCCGCGGTGTTCTCGATCAGGATCGGCACGGCGAAACCGCCCTTTTCCTGTTCACGCTCGAAAAGTTTGCGCCAGTTGACGAGGCCTTCCTCCACGTCCTCCCCGGCGCCGACATGGCCACCGTGCACGACGAGCCCTTTCGCGCCGATCGCGGCGGCGCCGTTCGCGTGCTGCGTGACGTTCTTCCGTGACGGGATACGGATGCGGTTGTTCATCGACGCCACATTGATCAGGTACGGCGAGTGGATGAACACCTCTACCGGCGATTCCTTGATCGCTTCGCCGTGCGGGTGGGGTTTGGGAGCTTTCCAGCCCTGCGGGTCGGAAAGGAAGAATTGGAGGACTTCGGCTTCGCGCTCGGCGACCGCGGTCAGCGGGTCGTCGTCGCGGACATGGGCACCGATTTTCATGGTGGAGGAATCTACGCGGAGCGAAGCTCCTCCGTTGAGGGCGGTGGTGGGGAGGAAGACAGAGGTACCCTCGCCGGTTTTCTCCCGGCGCGGGCCAGGTCGTCACGCTCGTGGGGTAGCGTGAGTGCGTTCCGTTAAACCGCGTTGGGTCCTGAGGGGCGGAGGACGAACTCGATGGGGAAGACTGCCGGGCGGATCACGGCTTGGGGATTCGCGCTTTCGGTCACGGCCGGATTAGCGTTCCCGATGACCGCGACGGCCGCCGAGGAACCGAATCCGACCCTTTCCGGCGACTGCGCCGCCACGCTGCAGAACGGGAAGTCCGCAGACGGACTCGTTCTCGACGCCGGCGCTCCGCTGAATTCGCCCGAGGCGCTGACGGTCGGCCTGGACTCGAAGGCCAAGACCGCCGAAGGACGAAAGCCGCTGCTTTCGCTGCCGGTCGGCGATCTGGTCAAGACCACCGGCCTCACCGACAACGCGGTGGGCGACCTCGCCGCGCAGGGCGTCTGCAAGCCCGCGCAGGGCACGGTGAACGCGGTCGGGAATCTGACGCAGGAAGTCACCAAAGACGCGCCGCCGATCGTGAAGCCGCCGTCCCCGCGACCGCCGGAAGACCCCAAGCCGCCGCAGCCTCCGACGCCGGGGCCGGGTCAGCCCGGCGGTCCGGGCAGCGAACTCCCGGTGCAGACCGGTCCGGGTTCCTCCACCGGTATCGGCGGCGACTCGATCGCCGGCGTGATCAGCAACGCGGCGCTGCTCCCCGGCAGCTTCGTCCAGGCGCCGGTGATCACCGAGATCATCCCCGGCGAGGTGCCGCCGCCGACCGTCGACGAGAAGGACGCCGGCAACGCGCAGGCCATCCAGGCGCCGGTCGCCCCGGCCAAGCTGCCGCTGCTGCTCGCGGTGCTGGCGCTGGCCGTCGTCGCCGCCGCTCTGGTCCGTGCTTGGCTGCGGGGTAAGCCCGCCTGATTCACCCTCCGTGACGCCCGCTTCCACTCGAATGCCTGACTTCTTCGAGTGAGCGGGCGTTACTCGTCTCCATTAGCGTCGTTGTGCAGGTAGGTGACCCCGACGACGGAGGAGTCGAAGGCATGCGCGAACGGACACGGAGGGCGACCGCCCTGGGTGCGTCGGCCTTCATTCTCGCGGGCTCGGCCGCCCTCGCCATGCCCGGCACGGCCGCCGCCGCCGAGACCAAGACCGCGACCTGCGGGGGATCGGTGACCGCCAAGACCGGCGACACGATCCTCGGCAAGACCCCGTTGCTCGGCATTCCGCTCAACCTCGGCCAGGCCGGTCCGGTCTCGGGGGTGCTCACGGGCACGATCGACGCGCTGCTCGGCACCCTCTGCAAGGTGACGGTGACCGTGGTGAACACCGTCGTCGCGCCGGTCCCGGTCGTCGGCGAACCCGCAGCGGAGGCGCTGAACGGCGCCGTCACCGGCACCCACGAAGCCCTGACCGGCGGCGGCAAGCCCGCTCCCGGAACCCAGCCCCAGCCAGGGAAACCCGCTCCCGGCACGCCCGGCAGCGGCGGCCCGCAGACGGGCGGCCCGGGCGCTCCCGCGCAGGGCGGCGGCCCGGCGGGCGGCATCCCGGCGGCGAACAGCCCGCTGCTACCCGGCACCTTCACCCCGAACTTCGGCAACCTGCCGTGGGGCATCAGCACGGGCTACGCCCCGATGCGCGACTACAGCTCCATCCCGATGGCGACGGCCGGTCTCTTCAGCCCGTCGCCCGGCCTCCGGTACGGCGGCCAGATCCCGGGTTACGCGCCGCAGTTCGGCGTCACGACCGAAAACCAGAACGGCAACCCGGACGTCCAGACCGCGGGACAAGCCGAAGCGCTACCGAACGTGAGCGACGGATTCACTCAGGACGGGAAACTGCCGCTGCTGATCGCCGTTTTGGCACTCTCCGGAGTCAGCGCGGGCCTTGTCCGCACCTGGGTCCTCCGCCGAATGGCCGCTTCAAGTTAGTCCTACCGCCTAGTATCTTTCGGGTCACTCCCTCGTTATCCCCGTTGCAGTGATTCCTCATGCACTGCCACACGCCCCCACCGACCCGGAGGATCGCCCCCGTGCGGAAAACCACCATCTGGCAGACCACCCGCAAGGCGCTCACCGTCACCGCACTCGCGACCATGGTCACCGGTGGCGCGCTCCTGACCGCGGGCACCGCCTCGGCGGCGACCACGCTGGCGAACGCGTGCAGCGGGACCGTGAACGGCGGGATGGGCGACACCGTCGCGATCACCGGCACCTCGGTCAAGGAACTGGTGCGGGCGGGCGCGCGGGAAGCCGGCACGCTGGCCCTCTACGACGTCGCCGCGAACGACATCGCCAAGGTCAACACCATCAACGTCGGCGCGGTCCCGAACGCCGCGGGCGGTTCGGTCGACGGCAAGGCGATCGGCGCGGCCGTGCGCCAGGCGGTCAAGGACACCAAGTCCTGGGGCCTCGGGCTGAACCCCGAAAAGACGCTGAACTCCATCGAGCACAAGGTCGCCGGCAGCTGCGGCCTGACGACGGTCGCGACGAACTACGTCGCGCCCGCCCTGCCGACGCCGGGCACCACGGCCCCGCAGCAGGGCGGCACCGGCGGCGGCACCAACGGCGCTCCGTCGAACACGAACCTGCTCCCCGGCGGCAGCAACGGCACCGGCTACGCCCCGCCGCGCGACTACGGCAACCTGCCGGTCGCGCAGCCGGGTGTCGCGGTGGCGCCGGGCGTGCGCTACCCGGCCAACAGCCCGCTCCCCGGCGAGGGCGCCCCTCAGTACGGCACCGACGGCCAGGCCGGACAGGGCGGCCCCGACGTCCGCAACGCGGGCAACGCCGAAGCGCTCGCGACCGACGGCATGCCCGGCGGCGACGTCCAGCTGCCGATGCTGCTCGCGGTGCTCGTGCTCGCCGGCGTGACCGCCGCGCTGGTCCGCACCTGGGTCCTGCGCCGCGTCGCCTGACCGCCAGGTACCCTTACCTGGACAAACCCTCCTGCCACGGACAGTCCGTGGCCGCGAGCCCATAGGAGGTGAGTGGTTGTGTCACGCCATTACGAGGTAATGGTCATCCTGGACCCCACGCTCGACGAGCGTACGGTGGCCCCGACCCTGGACAACTTCCTCAACGTGATCCGCACTTCGGGCGGAAGCGTCGAGAAGGTCGACGTCTGGGGCCGTCGCCGGCTGTCCTACGAGATCAAGAAGCACGCCGAGGGCATCTACGCGCTCCTCGACCTGAACTCGACTTCGGAAGCGGTCAAGGAGCTGGACCGTCAGCTCTCGCTGCAGGAGACCGTGCTCCGCACCAAGGTCATGCGCCGCGAGATCAAGCGCGCCGCGACCGCCGCCGCCAAGGCCTGAGCCGAAGGACTTTCCCGATGGCTGGAGACACCGTCATCACGGTGATCGGCAACCTCACGTCCGACCCGGAGCTTCGCTTCACCCCTTCCGGTGCGGCGGTCGCGAACTTCACGGTCGCGTCCACCCCGCGCACGCTGGACCGTCAGTCCGGTGAGTGGAAGGACGGCGAGGCCCTGTTCCTGCGCTGCAACATCTGGCGTCAGGCGGCCGAGAACGTCGCCGAGTCGCTGACGCGTGGCGCGCGTGTCGTCGTGCAGGGGCGCCTCAAGCAGCGGTCTTTCGAGACCAAGGAAGGCGAGAAGCGCACCGTCGTCGAGCTCGAGGTCGATGAGATCGGCCCGTCGCTGCGCTACGCCACCGCCAAGGTGAACAAGGTCAGCCGTGGCACCGGTGGCGGTGGAGGCGGCGGCTTCGGTGGCGGCGGCGGTGGCGGCCAGTCCGGCCCGCCCGCCGACGACCCGTGGGGTTCCGCCCCGCCCGCCGGTGGCGGCGGTGGCGGTGGCTTCTCCGACGAGCCGCCCTTCTGATCAGGCGCTCCGCCGCGGGCGAAAGCTCCGCGAGACGCCTCGAGACAACCACTACGTAGAAATCCAGGAGAAATACCGTGGCCAAGCCACCCATCCGCAAGCCCAAGAAGAAGGTCTGCGTGTTCTGCAAGGCCGAGAAGAAGGGCCGCCCGGAGAACATCGACTACAAGGACACCAACCTGCTTCGGAAGTACATCTCCGACCGCGGGAAGATCCGTGCCCGTCGCGTGACCGGCAACTGCAGCCAGCACCAGCGTGACATCGCCATCGCGGTCAAGAACTCCCGCGAGATGGCGCTGCTGCCCTACACCTCGACCGCACGCTAAGGAGGCACGTCAATGGCGAAGATCATTCTCACCACCGACGTCGCCAACCTCGGTGGGCCCGGCGACATCGTCGAGGTCAAGGACGGCTACGCACGCAACTACCTGCTCCCCCGCGGCTACGCCATCGTGGCCACCAAGGGCGCGGAGAAGAACGTGCGCACGATCAAGCGGGCGCAGGAGAGCCGTCGCATCCGCGACCTCGACCACGCCAAGGAGATCAAGGCGACCCTGGAAGGCCTCGGCGCCATCCAGCTGAGCGGCAAGGCGGCCGAGGGCTCGAAGAAGCTCTTCGGTTCGATCACCACCGCCGAGATCGTGGACGCGATCAAGGCCGCGGGTGGCCCGCTGCTCGACAAGCGCGTCATCGAGCTGAAGGACCACATCAAGACCGTGGGCAAGCACTCGGTCGGCGCCCGTCTGCACCCCGACGTCCGCGTCGACGTGCGGCTCGAGGTCAAGGCCAAGTAACACCGCTTCGGCAAAGGGCGGGACGTCTCCATCAGGGAGACGTCCCGCCCTTTGCTTTACACGGAACCCCGCTCGGCCGGGTCACGTCTTAGGATTGACTCGACGTCGAGGCACGGGGACTCAAAAGGGGATCTGGAACCAATGGCTTACGACAGCAACGCCGAGGAGAACCGGCAGCAGAAGGTCACGGTGTCCGCGCCGGCCAATCCCGACAAACCGTCGGCGTCGGGCGGGGGTGGCGGCGGGTTCACCTTCGACAAGGACAAGATCGACGGCATCATCAAGAAGTGGACGGATCTGCAGGCCGAGCTCAAGAAGGATTACCGCGACGCGAACCTGATGGCGAACGTCAAGGCGCCGGGCAAGGAGTTCGCGAGCGGTGACTGGGAGAAGCTGGCGAACCCGTCGGGCAAGGCGTTCCTGGAGCAGAACCAGAAGATGCAGGACTACGTCAAGAACTACATCGACCAGTTGACCGCCGCGAAGCAGAAGATCGCCACCAACGAGGCCGAAACGCAGGCTTCGCTCAACAAGCACAAGGCCGTGTGATGCGACGTTCCCTCGTTCTCCTCTTGGCCGCGGGCGCCCTGGTCGCCGGCTGTTCGGGCACCAAGAGCGGCACGGCCTCGTCCGAGTCGTCCTTCACGACCGAGGCCGGTTCCCCGAGCGCGTCGAGCGGTTCGTCCGGCTCCGCGCCCAAGGTGTCGAATCCCCTGAAGACCTCGTCGATCGAGAGCGACGCCTGCTCCGCGCTTTCCGCGGCGAAGCGATCCGAGCTCGGGCTCGGCGAAGGCGAGCGCGGGACCACGAGCGTGGGCCAAGGCTGCACTCTCTTCGCCGCCGACGACAAGCTGAACCAGATCGACATCAGCCCGGTGCTCGCGAACAAGAACGGCCTGAGCGACGTCTATGACACGAAGGCCAACAACGAGTACTTCGAGCCGACAGAGGTCGGTGGCTACCCGGCGGTGTACGCCGCTTCGCTCGACGCCCGCAACAAGGGCAAGTGCGGCCTCTTCGTCGGCGTGACCGATCAGCTGGCCGTGAACATCCTGGTGCAGTACGACAACGGACCGGGCGCGAGCGATCCGTGCCCCGTCGCGCTCAAAGTGGGGGAAGCGATGATCGAGACGTTGAAGGAGGGCTGACGCGTGTTCCTGCTGCCGATCATCGCCGGGTACTCGGCCTACAACCTGGCGACCACGAAATCCGGCGACTTCGAAGCGTCGGGCGGCGATCGCAAGATCGACTGCTACCACATCTGGGAGAAGATCGTCACCGGTCCGGGTACCGGGTCGATCCAGGAGGGCCAGGCCGCGGCGACCCGGCTCAAGGCCGGTTACCAGGAACGGCTGACCACCATCGACAACCTGTCGAAGGAGATGGACGCCGCCTGGACCGGTAAGAGCGCCGAAGCCGCGCAGCAGTCCGGCGCGCATCCGCTGCGGGCGTGGATGGAGGACTCCGGCAAGAAGCTGGTGGACTCCGACAAGTACCTCGGCGAGCAGAACACCGCTTTCACCACGGTGAAGGCGAAGGTGCAGCAGGTCCCGAAGGACCCGCCGAAGAACAACCTGCTCAACTCCATCAAGCCGTGGACCACCGACACCGATCGCGCGATCCGGGACTACAACGAAAAGGGTCAAGCGAACGTCGACGCGTTCAACGAGTACTTCAAGGCCAGTTCCGAGAACGGCAAGAAGCTGCCCACCTACAGCAAGATGGAGGGGCAGAACACGAACGTCGACGTCAACGGCGGCGGCAAAGGGGACAAGGACGGCAACGGCAACGGCCAGGGCGACCGGAACGGGCACAACGGCATGCCGGGCATCTCGACGCCGCCCGGTTCGATGCCGCCCGGCGGGATGCCGAGCGTCCCCGGTTCGAACATGCCGGGTATCGGCACGCCGGGCTCGAACCTGCCAGGGTCGAACCTTCCGGGCAGCAACCTGCCGGGCTCGAATCTTCCCGGCTCGAACCTGCCGGGCTCGAACCTGCCCGGCGGGCAGTACAACCCGAACCTCCCCGGCAGCAACTACAAGCCGCCGTCCTGGGACGACGGGACGAACGCGTCCGGCTACACGCCGCCGAAGATCCCCGGTGCCGGCGGCTTCGGCCCGGGTGGCGGCGGAGGCGGTGGCGGCGGCTTCGGCGGCACCGACATCCCGGGTGCGGGCGGCTTCGGCCCGGACGGTGGCTTCGGCCCCGGGTTCGGTCCCGGTGGCGGGAGCGGCGCGGCCCTGCCCGGCAACGCGGGTGCGATGGGCGGCGCCGGCATGGGTGGCGGCGCGGCCGGTTCCGGTGCCGGAGCGGGCCGTGGTGCCGGCGGAATGATGGGCGGCATGGGCGGTATGGGAGCCGGTGGCGCCAGGGGCAAGGGCGGCGAAGACGAGGAGCGCAGCTCCAAATTCCTCGTCGGTGACGATCCCAACGAGATCTTCGGAACCGACGAACTCACCGCACCGCCGGTGATCGGCGAGTAGTCGTCACGAGCGGGCCGGGCGCGTGCCAAGATTGGGGCGCGCCCGGCTTGTCTTGTTCCGGGCTGGACGAACAAGAACGACTAGGGGGCAGTTCCGGTGCTGGACAAGCAGGTCACGATCACGACCGGCACCCTCATCACGCTGATCCGCCGCCGCGGCGGCGAACCGCACACGATCCTGTCGGAAACGCCGACCTGGTACGACGAGGACGCGCAGCGAGCCGAGGACGAGCGGACCAACGAGGAACTGGCGAGCCAGGGCCTCTTCGGCGCGCGGGGGCTGCATCCCGGGTTCAAGGCGACGCTCGAAGCGATCGCCAGGCCGTCGCTGGAGTACTACGGCTGGATCGACGGCGGATTCGAGGGCAAGGCGCTGAGCTTCACCCTGCTCGCGGGGAGCGCCGGCGGAGAGGGCTTCGTCCTCGCCCGGCACAGCGAGCACGATGGCATCGCGCTCGCGTCGGTGCGGCCGGAAGAGCTGCTCACCGAGTTCCTCGACCAGATCCCGAAGCTCGCGCCGGGACGCGGGCGGCCGATCGCCGTCCCGAAGAGCCAGGTCGAGGCGCCGCGCTCGTCGTCGACGGCGCAGGACGAGGGCTTCGAGGTGCTTCGCAGCGGACGGCAGAGCGCCGGCAGCCAGGAGGCCGACGAGCTTCGCCGCATCCTCGCGTTACGCCGTTTGGGGAGCGGAAGCCTCTACGTCGCGGCCCGCGGCCGGAGCGGCGCGCGGCAGCGGATCGAACGCCCGGTGAACTACATCGATACGTCCGAGGGCCGGTGGCTGACCGAAGAGATACCGGGGAGTGGCGAACCGAGGATCGCCTTCACACCCGCCGACCAGCAGATTCTCGGAGAACGACTACGGAGCGCACAGGGCAGGTTGTTCGCGTCCTGAATTCCGCGCCGGTCAGCCGGGCGGATGGCCCCTCTACCCTCCGCGGCATTCATCCACAGGGCACCCCTGTGCGCCCGCGTGCGACACGCCGAACGACGAGTTTTGCCCGACACGCCGTGGCGAGTTGAATAAAGTTCTCCACAGTGTCTCCACAGGCCCTGAACAGCACTTTTGTCAGACCATCCCACCGTTGCCCACAAGTTGTACACAGGCTTCGGACCACCTGTGAAGGGTTGCCCCCAGTCATCCCCAGGTTATCCACAGGGCGGTCCCCAGGCGAAATTGCGCTCGTCCTTTCGGGGGGCCTACCGTGCCCGCCGGGCCGGTACACACCGTGGTGACCGACCGGCCGAGAAGGGGAGCACAGGGGAGCGCCGGACGCCGCGGGAGGGGCAGGCGGGCGCGGACGGACCGACCGGGGAAATTCTGGCATAATCGAACGTGTGTTCGATGTCTTGAGGAGGTGGCAGCAGCGGTGGCGCTGACCGACGACCGCAATCCGATGTACGCGGAGTCCGACCCGGGTCCCGGCGACCCCGGTCCGCGTGGCGGCGAGTACGACCGCCAGCCCCCGCAGGACATCGCGGCCGAGCAGTCCGTGCTCGGCGGCATGCTGCTGTCGAAGGACGCCGTCGCCGACGTCATCGAAGCCCTCGGTCCCGACGACTTCTACCGCCCCGCGCACCAGGCGATCTACGACGTCATCCTCGACCTCTACGGCCGCGGCGAACCGGCCGACCCGATCACCGTCTCCGCCGAACTGGAGCGTCGAGGCGAGCTGGGCCGCGTCGGCGGCGCCCCCTATCTGCACACCCTGATCGCGACGGTGCCGACGGCGGCGAACGCCGGGTACTACGCCGAGATCGTCTCCGAGAAGGCGGTGCTGCGGCGCCTGGTCGAGGCGGGCACGCGGATCGTGCAGTACGGCTACGGCGCGGCCGCGGCCGACGGCGCGAACATCGACGAGGTCGTCGACCGCGCGCAGGCCGCGATCTACGACGTCACGGAGCGGCGCACCAGCGAGGACTACGTCGCGCTGGAAGAGCTGCTCCAGCCGACCATGGACGAGATCGACGCGATCGCGTCGCGCGGCGGCCAGTCGCAGGGCATCCCGACCGGGTTCGCGGACTTCGACGATCTGACCAACGGTCTGCACCCCGGCCAGATGATCATCGTCGCGGCGCGGCCCGGTGTCGGCAAATCGACCCTGGGACTGGATTTCGCGCGTTCGGCGTCCATCAAACACGGTCTGACCAGCGTCATCTTCTCGCTGGAAATGAGCAGGACCGAGATCGTCATGCGCATGCTCTCGGCCGAGGCGCGGATCCGCCTGGCGGATATGCGCGGTGGCAAGATGTCCGACGACGACTGGACGCGGCTCGCGCGGCGGATGAGCGAGGTCTCCGAGGCGCCGCTGTTCGTCGACGACTCGCCGAACATGACGATGATGGAGATCCGCGCGAAGGCCCGGCGGCTCAAGCAGCGCAACGACCTCAAACTCGTCGTCCTCGACTATCTCCAGCTGATGACGTCGGGCAAGCGCGTCGAGTCGCGGCAGCAGGAGGTCTCGGAGTTCTCGCGGCAGATGAAGCTGCTGGCCAAGGAGATCGAGGTCCCGGTGATCGCGATCAGCCAGCTGAACCGTGGTCCCGAGCAGCGGACGGACAAACGCCCGATGCTGTCCGACCTTCGTGAGTCCGGCTCGCTGGAGCAGGACGCGGACCTCGTCATCCTGGTCAACCGCCCCGACGCCTGGGAGCGGGACGACCCGCGCGCAGGCGAGGCGGACCTGATCATCGCGAAGCACCGTGCCGGGCCGACGGCGACGATCACCGTCGCGCACCAGCTGCACTACAGCCGCTTCGTCGACCTGTCACACGACTAGCGGCGGGAAAGACAAGGGCCCCCACGCGAACGCAGGGGCCCTTCGGACCTGGCCCGGCTCGAACGGGCTGCCTCCCCCTCCGACTGCGGACATGCCCTTACCGGGTAGGCACGCCTAGGGCAGGTTCGCCTCAAGGCTAGGCGATGGCCGCCTCGAGTCAGAGCAGGAATTCGAAGACGTCCTTGGTGAAGCGTCGATCGCTCATCACGGTGTGGTGCCGTCGTCCCGGATAGACCTTGAGATCGCCGCGGCGGGTCTTGTCGGCCACTCGCTCGGCGAGTTCGAGCGGGTAGAGCGCGTCCTGCGAACCGGCGATCACCAAGGTGGGCGCGGTGATCTCGCCCAGCCGGTCTTCGATGTCGAACGCGTCCTCGGCCCGCAGCATGGCCACCATGCCGTCCGGGTCCGCCGGGCGGCCGGAGGCCAGGCCCAGCAGCCCGGCGAGCAAAGCCCGTCCCGGCCAGGAGTCCGCGACCGTGGGCGCCAGCGCCATGGCCGCGGCCCGGTGCCGCCCGGCGGCCAGCAGATCCGCGTACCGGCGCTGGACGCGACGGCCTTCCGCGCCGAGCCGGGTGCCCGCGGCACCGACCACCAGCCGCCGCACCAGGCCGGGATGGTCGGCGGCGAACTGCAACCCGAGGCAACCGGCCGTGGACAGGCCGAGCACGTCCACCGGGTGGCCGAACCGCTGCCGCAACTCCTCGGCGTGGTGGGCGGCGAGATCGGCCATGGTGACGCCGGGCCGGAGCCCCGGCCGCCTGCCGACCGTCAGCACGGTGAACCGCTCGGCCAGCGGTTTGAGGGACCGCACCTCCGCCCAGCGGGCGAACCCGGTGGGGTTGGCCGAGTCCGGCAGCACCGTCCGGAAGACCACGAGCGGGCTTCCCGTCCCGAACTCGAGGTACGGGGCGCCACCCGCCAGTACACCTTCGCGCATGGTCACTCCTTGGTCAGTCCCGCCGCGACGCTGTCGATCAGCCGGTCGAGCACGGCGGGATAGCGCTGCTCGCCGATGTCCTGCCGATGCGGGGGCAGGACCAGCACGGCCCGGAGCACGCCGATCAGCTCGTCGTCGTCGGTGTCGACGAGCCACCCCTTCGCTCTGGCCGCCCCCAGGAATCCGGACAGCGGCAGCACCTGCTCCGCCCGGGCCATCTCGCCGGGACCCAGCCGCCGATAGAGTGGGTTCTCCTCGAGGATCCGCAGCCGGCGCGCAGGAAACCGCCGAGGACGGCACGCGCGCTGTCGGCCTCGCTCACCACCGCGGCCAGCCGTTCGCGCAGTATCGGAGCCTGCCGCAGCATCGGCTCCAGGTACAACGCCTCCTTGGAGTCGAAAAAGGCGTAGAAGCTGCTTTTTGGCGATCCCGGCGGGGCCGACGAGGTCGTCCAAAGAGGTCTTGCGCAGACCCTGTGCGGAGAAGAGGTCACGTCCGGCGGCCAGGAGCCGTTCGGTGATGCGGGCGCGGTCCTCGGCGCTGACCGGGGTCGGCAATCCTGCTCCTGTTCGACTACGAACGAAATGGTTTTTCGTTCATAGCACCTCGGTGTCAGTCCGGTTGGAAGAACGCGAGCATTTTCCGGGCGGCGTCCGGCGCGGTCAGGAGTTCATGGACCCGCGCGGACATCCGGGCGGTGACCTCGGCGCGTTCGAACATCTCGCGTTCGTAGTCCTCGACGGCGGCGCGGAAGTCGCCAGGGTGCGCGGGCGGCGATCCGGCTCGCCGACGCGGACGGCCTTGACGCGGTGTCGCTGCGCAAGATCGCCACCGCGCTGGACGTCGGCCCGATGCGGCTGTACGGCTACATCGAGAACAAGGAAGAGCTGCTCGACCTGATGGTCGACGCCGTCCACGCCGAGATCCGGCCCACCGGGGAAGGCTGGCGGGAGACGCTTCGATCACTCGCCGACTCCATGCGGCACGCGGTCCACCGGCACGAATGGCTCGCCGACCTGCTCGGCGGCAGGCCCCAGCTCGGCCCGCACGCGCTGGCCACCTCGGAGGCCGTGATGGCGGCGCTGGGCGACGTGGGCATCGACTCCGCGATGCCGGTGGTCTCGGCGGTGAACGCGTACACGATCGGCGCGGTGCGCCGGGAGATCGCCGAGCGCCGAGCGGAACGGGCCACCGGGATGGACGAGAAGCGCTGGCAGGCCACGCTCGGGCCCTATCTGACCCGGACCTTCGCCACCGGCAAGCTCCCCGCGTTGGCCACGGTGGTGCGCGACGCGGTCCACCTGGACGCCGACGAAACCTTCCGAATCGGCCTCGACTTCCTTCTCGACGGCATCGGAGCCCGCGTGTCAGCGCCGTGACCGTCCCGTGTCAGCGCGGTCCGCGAACGTGGTCGCCATGACCAAGACACTGAAGACCTTCCGCCGCATCGGCCTCACCGCGCTGGCCGCCGCACTGCTGACCGGGGTCGCCGTGCCGACGGCCTCCGCCGGGCAGGACCGGCCGGAACTGCGCCAGATCGCCCAGGAATTCGTCGACGCCGGATTCGGCGGGATGCAGTTGCGCGTCCGCGACGAGCGAGGCGAATGGACCGGCAGCGCCGGGGTGCGCGAGCTGGGCGGGACCGCGAAACCCCCGACCAACGGCCACTTCCGCGTCGGCAGCACGTCGAAGAACTTCACCGCGACCCTGGTGCTGCGGTTCGTGGCCGAGGGCAGGATCGGGCTCGACACCCCGGTCGCCGGTCTCCTTCCCGACCTCGGGCTGGACTCCCGGATCACCGTGCGGATGCTGTTGCAGCACACCAGCGGGCTGTTCAACCACACCGGCCAGTACCACCCGGACGGGACGGTCACGCCGGGAATCCCGTGGGCGGGCAAGGAATGGGTGGACAAGCGATTCCACACCTACCGGCCGGAGGAACTGGTCCGGCTGGCGGTGTCCAAGCCCCCGGTGTTCGAGCCGGGCGCGGGCTGGAGCTACTCCAACACCAACACCGTGGTCGCCAGGCTGCTGGTCGAGAAGCTTTCCGGCCGTCCCTTCGCCGACGAGCTGGACCGGCGGATCCTGCGGCCGCTCAAGCTGCGTGACACCTTGTCGCCGGGCGCGTGGCCGGGGATGCCCAAGCCGTACGCCCACGCCTACTACCGCTATGAGGACGCCGGGCAGTGGAAGACGATCGACGTCACCCACCAGAACCCGTCCTGGATCTCCAGCGCGGGCGACATGATCTCGACGACCAAGGATCTTCAGACGTACTTTTCCGCGCTCCAGAGCGGAAAGCTCCTCCCGGCCTGGCTGATGGCCGAGATGCGCGAAACGCATCCCGGCAGCGAAAGCCTTTACGGTTTCTACGGTCTCGGGCAGTTCACCCAGGACTTGGGCCCGGGCTGCGGCACCGTCCTCAACCACAACGGCGGCCTCAACGGCTACGGATCGCTGATGTACAGCTCGCCCGACGGCAGCAAGACGCTGACCGCGTCGATCACCTCGGGCGATTCCGTGAAGGACCCGTTGCCGTCGTACCCGGCGGCGCTGAACAAGCTCGTCCGGACGGTGTTCTGCGGCAAGTGAGCAGGGCCGGTCAGCGCGCCCGCTCGGCCAGCCGGGCCGCCAGCGCGCTGACCAGATCGCGGAGCTCGGCCGGCCGCTCGATGACGAACGGCCGGTCGAGCGCGGCGAGCCGCGACGGGATCCAGTCGAGCCGTCGGGCCCGGATCCGGACGCGGACCCGGTCGCCGTCCGTTTCGAAGGTCGCCACGGACGGCGGGAAGACGGCGCGGATCTCCTCGGGCGGCGCCTGGATCCGCATGGAGACGTCATGCCGGTACGGCGTCTCGGCCAACGCCGTCAGCACCCGTTCGGCCGGGTCGAAGTCGTCGGGGGCCTCGAAGGTTCCCGGCCGCGGCTCCGCCGACTTGATCCGGTCGACGCGGAAGGTCCGCACCTCGCCGCCGGCCGAGTCGAACCCGGTCAGGTACCAGCGTCCGGAATGCGCCACGACGCCGTACGGATGGACGACGCGTTCGCTGGCACCGCCGTGCCCGGCGACATACGCGAGCCTGACCGGATGCCGGTCTCGGACCGCCTCCGCGACGGTGAGCAGCACCTCGGCCTCGGCCGACAGGGCTTTCCTGGCCGGCGCGGTGAAATCGGCGGTCTCCAGCAGCGCGTCCAGCCGTCGGCCCAGTGGTTCGGGAAGGACCCGGCGGACTTTCGCGACCGCGCTCTCGACGGCCGCGACCGAGGTGGTGATCAGCCCGGCACGCCGCCCCGCGACCAGGCCGAGCAGGACGGCCAGCGCCTCTTCGTCGGTGAGCATCAGCGGCGGCATGCGGTAGCCGGGGGCCAGCCGGTAGCCGCCGTACCGGCCGCGCACCGAGCGGACCGGGATGTCCAGGTCGACGAGGTGTTCGGCGTAGCGGCGGACGGTGCGTTCGTCCACGTCGAGGCGCTCCGCGAGCTCGGCGACGGTGCGCGTCCCGCCGCTCTGGAGGATCTCCAGCAGCGCGAGCACACGGGCGATGGGCCTGGTCACAACGAAAAGAATACCGGGTGGATCATGTCCGGTATTGCTCCTAGCGTGGCCGGTGTCCCGCTTTCCGGCACCGAAAGGATCCACCGTGCAGTTCGTTTCCGTCCGCGTGATCACCCAGGACGTCGCCCGCCTCGCCGGGTTCTACGAGAAGGCGACCGACCTCGCCGCGCGATGGCGTTCCGAGCAGTTCGCCGAACTCGTCGGCCCGTCGTGCACCTTGGCGATCGGCAGCGCCGAGACGATGAGGCTGTTCGGCGCGGGCGCCGCGGTGCCCGAGTCGAACCGCACCGCGATCCTCGAGTTCCACGTCGAGGACGTCGACCGGGAGTACGAGCGGCTGGCAGGCCTGGCCGAGATCGTGCAGGAGCCGACCACCATGCCGTGGGGGAACCGGTCGCTGCTGTTCCGCGACCCCGACGGCAACCTGGTCAACTACTTCACGCCGAGTGCCCCGTAGTTCCGGACGAACGCGGTCAGCAGCCGCGCGAACTCGCGGCGGTCGTCGTCCGTCCAGTCCGCCATCGCCTCGGCGAACACCGAACGGCGGAATTCGTGCATACGCGCCACTTCGGCGCGGCCGGTCTCGGTGAGCACGAGGACGGCACGGCGGCCGTCGCGCTGATCGGCTTCGCGCCGGAGGAAGCCGTCCTCGACCGCGCGGGCGACGAGACGGCTCGCCCGCGGCTGGTCGATGGTCAGCGCCGCCGCGAGGCTGGTGACGGTCCCCGGTTCGCCGCTCTCCTCGGCCGCTTCGACGGCGTCGAGAAGCCCCTGGATCGCCTGGTCCGGCATCGTTTCGGCGCGGTCGCGGGCCAGTTTCGACAGCGATCGCCTCGCCTGACTCCGCCGGATGGCGATCATCGCGCGTTCCACGTCGGCCACGGCGTCCGTCATTGCCCACCCTCATCAAGTGCATGTACTTTTACATATAGTTGTCGTCTACCTGAGGGAGTATCCATGAAACCCATCGGGTTCTGGTTCGCCCACCTTCATCAGGCCCTCGAATCTTCCCTGGACCGCGTCCTCGCCACCGAATCACTGACCCGCCGCCACTGGCAGGTCCTGAACACGATCGACAGCGGAGCCTCGCCCGGCAAAGCGCTGACACCATTCGACGACCTCCCGGAAACCATTGCCGACCTGCGCACTCGTGACTGGATCGACGAGGACGGCTTGACCGAAGCCGGCCGGACGGCGCATCGGCGGCTGAAGGCCAGGGTCGGCGAGTTCCGCTCGCGCGCGACCGAGGGCATCGGCGACGACGACTACCGGACGACGGTCGCCGTCCTCGAACGGATGGCGGCCAACCTCGCGCGGGAATAAGGCGAAGCCGGGCGACGTCGTCTATCCTGGTAGTTGAAAGTTCAAACAACTGGAGCTGACATGACGCCGGTGCTCTATCTCAGCCACGGCGCGCCGCCGCTCGCCGACGACGCCACCTGGACCCGCCAGCTCGCCGGCTGGTCGGCGGACCTCGAGAAGCCGAAGGCGATCCTCGTCGTCTCGGCGCACTGGGAAGAGGCACCGCTGACCGTCGGCGCCACCACCACGGTGCCCCTGGTCTACGACTTCTGGGGTTTCCCCGATCGCTACTACCAGGTGAAATACACCGCTCCCGGCGCGCCCGAGCTGGCGGACAAGGTGCGAAAACTCCTGCGCTCGTCCCAGACGCCGGTGCACGACGCGCCCGGTCGCGGCCTCGACCACGGCGCGTACGTCCCGCTCGTGGAGATGTACCCCGACGCCGACATCCCGGTGCTGCAGGTGTCCATGCCGTCGCTGGACCCGCGCGAGCTGTTCGACCTCGGCCGGAAGCTAGCGCCGCTGCGCGACGAGGGCGTGCTGATCATCGGCAGCGGCTTCTTCACCCACAACCTGAGCGCGATGAGCCAGACCGACGGCACCGACGGGGCGCCGCCGTCGTGGTCGAGCGAATTCGACCACTGGGGTGCGGAAACGTTGCGCCAGGGCGACCTCGACGCACTGCTGGACTTCCAGCACAAGGCGCCCGCCGCGGCCATCGCGCACCCCAGGATCGAACACTTCGCGCCGCTGTTCGTGTCGCTCGGCGCGAGTTCTTCGGAAGGAAAAGGCGAGACCGTCATTGACGGCTACTGGCACGGCCTCGCCAAGCGTTCCCTCCAGTTCGACTAGCGGGATCGCAGGACACCGGCGCCCGCCACCAAGCCGAGCGCCAGCAACGTGACCACCGCGAACGACACGGTCAGCGACGTCAGGTCGGCGATCCCGCCGATCAGCGACGGCGCCACGAGACCCGACGAATAGGTGATGGTCGCGACGCCCGCGATCGACTGGCTCGGCGTCGGCCCGCTGCGTCCGGCCGCCGCGAAGGCGAGTGGCACGACGACGGAGACGCCGAGCCCGATCAGGGCGAAACCGGCCATCGCCATCACCGGATGGACGGCGAAGACGACCAGCAACCCACCCATCGTCGCGAAGGCGCCGCCCGCGCGGACGGTGTTGACCGAGCCGAAGCGCCGCACCAGCGCGTCGCCCGAGAGGCGGGCGATCGCCATCGTGCAGGTGAACGCGGTGGTCGACGCCGCCGCGATTCCCGGCGAGGTGCCGAGGACGTCGCGCAGGTAGACGGCGGACCAGTCGAGGCTCGCCCCTTCGGCGAAGACGGCGCAGAACGCGACGGCGCCGATGATCACGGCCGACTTCGGCGGCAACGCGAACCTCGGCGGCGGGTTCTCGTCCGGTGCGCTGCGGACGTCGAAGACGCCCTGGCAAATGAGCGCGCCGGCGACGGTGAGCACGGCCGACGCGATCGCGAAGTGGAGACGGGCGTCCATGCCGGCATGCGCGGCGAGCGTGCCCGCGGCGGAGCCGACGAGCGCACCCGTGGTCCACATGCCGTGCAGCCCCGACATGACCGACTTGCCCATCCGCTCCTCGACGTCGACGCCGAGGGCGTTCATCAGCACGTCCGACGTGCCCGCCGCGGTGCCCATGACGAACAGCGCGAGACACAGGGTGACCAGGTCTCCCGCCAGGGCGGGGAGGATCAGCGCCAGCGTCCAGTACGCGAGCAGCAGCCGGAGCCCCAGCCTGCCGCCGAGCCGGTGCCCGATCCGCGCGGCGAGCGGCATGGTGAGCGAAGCCCCGATGGCGGGGAAGGCGAGCGCGAGGCCGAGCTGGCCCGCGCTGATCCCCGCGTGTTCCTGGATCCACGGGATCCGGGTGGCGAAACTGCCGGTCACCGCGCCGTGCACGGCGAAGACGGCGGCGATGGCGATCCGCGCCTGCCGCACCCGCCGCGTCGGCCCGCCGACGGTTTCCACTGTGTTGGTCACTGGGCCCCCAAGGTCCATGAGACGACTCGATGGGCGTCAGCGTAAACTATCAGGAAGGGAACCTGATAATTAATTCTGGGAGGATCTGCCGGTGAGTGTCATCCGGATGCCGTCCGCCTCCCCGAGCACGGCACGTGCCATCAACGACCGCCTCGCCCTCGATCTGCTTCACCGCGAAGGCTCACTGACGGCCGCCCAGCTCAAGACGTTGACCGGGCTGTCGCGGCCGACGGTCGCGGACCTCGTCGAACGCCTGCGGGACGCCGGGCTGATCGAGGTCGTCGGCGAGGCGGGCGCGGAACGCCGCGGCCCGAACGCGAAGCTGTACGGCATCGTCGCCGGCCGCGCGTACCTCGCCGGTCTCGACGTCCGCACCCACGGCGTGGCCGTCTCGGTCGCGGACCTGCTCGGCCGGCCCCGAGCGGAGGCCTCGCTGCCGTTCGACCTGGACGTCGACACCGACGTAGCCGTCGAGCGGGCGATCGCCCTGTTGGAGGCCACCACCGCCGAGGCGGGCGCGGCCGAGCTGCACACGATCGCCGTCGGCGCTCCCGGCCTGGTAGACCCGGCGACCGGCGGCCTGCGGCACGCCGGGGGATTGCCCGCGTGGCACGGGAAACTCGTCGACGAACTCAGGCGACGGCTCGCTGTCCCGGTGCTGCTGGAGAACGAGGTCAACCTCGCGGCCGCCGCCGAACAGCGGCTCGGCGCCGCCCGCGACCGGGACACGTTCGTCCTGCTGTGGCTGGGTTTCGGCGTCGGCGCGGCGGTCGTCCTCGACGGTTCGCTGCGGCGGGGTGCGTCGGGCGGCGCGGGGGAGATCGGGTTCCTGCCGATGCTGGGCCCCGGACGGCTGCCGACGGCGACCGACTGCGACGGCGGCTTCCACACCCTCGCGGGCAGCGCCGCGATCTGTGAACTCGCCCGCGCGCACGGCATCCCGGCTTCATCGGCCGACAACGCCGAAGCGGCCGAGGCGGCCGTCGGATACGCGATCGACGCGAACGCCGACGAATTCCTGAAGATCGTCGCGGAGCGGATCGCGATCGGTGCCGCCGCGGTCACCGCGGTCCTGGACCCGGGCTGTCTCGTGCTGGGCGGGGAGATCGGGCGCGCCGGCGGCGACGCGCTGGCGGCCAGGGTGAGCCGTCGGCTCTCGGAGATCTCACCGCTGCGGACCGAGGTGCGGGCGGGCACCGTCGGCGGGAGCGCGGTACTGGAGGGTGCGGTGCTGACCGCGGTGGGCGCCGCCCAGGACGTGCTCTTCACCCCGGGGGCTGAAGGGGACTTTCCCCGCATGCGATGAGGCGAAGGGCGCTTTCACCGCATCACATGCGAGGGCGTGCACGATCCGCAGCGGGCCGTCCCCGGCGAGCACCTGGNGGGCTCGAGCGCGTGGACGCCCCGCCGGGAGCCGCCGACGGTGAGGTGGGCCCGCTTCGGTTCATTCAGTGGCGCTAGCCGACTGGCAGGTTCACATGGTGTGGAACTTCTTGCCGGTCAGGGTGCCGAGGAAACGCTGGAACATGCTCAGCGGCGACGAGTCGACGCCCGCCAGAGCCGGGACCTGCGCGGTCGGCATCGCCGGGGTGTTGTTCACCGCGGGCAGGGTGCCCGTGGTGGGCAGCTGCACCGGCAGCGCGCCCGCGGTCGGCAGGGCGCCGGCCGTGGGGAGCTGCACCGGCAGGTTGCCGGCGGTGGGCAGCCCGTTCAGCGCCGGGAGGGCCGGCAGCTGCGCGACCTTCGGGGCGTCCGCACGAGCGGCGTCACCGGGCAGACCCGGGGTCTTCGGCAGGGCCGGGACACCGGGCAGGGCCGGGGTGCCGGGCAGCTCGGGCAGGTCCGACTTCGGCAGCGCCGTCGGGACGGCGGTCAGCTGCTTCAGCGCGGTCAGGCCCGCCACCTGCACGGGCAGGGTGGCCACCTGGGGACCGTCGGCGCGGGCGCCACCGATCGCCGGGGTGGTCGGCAGAGCGCCGGCACCGTTCATCGACGGCAGGGCGGGAGCACCGAAGGGCAGCGCGGGGAGCGCGTCGATCGGCATCTCCGAACCGACCGAGTCGGTGAAGGCGCGGGAGAACTCCTCACCGTTGATCTCGGTGAAGTCCTCCGAGTTCTCGTCCGCGATCGCGAGGACCGGGATCTCGAACTCGTTCAGCGGCACCACGAAGACGAACGGGTGGTGGAAGTTGAAGCCCGAGAGGGCCTCTCCGCTGCCGTCGGTGATGCTGTCGCCACCGGCCTGGCCGGTGATCATGCTGGTCGCCTCGGTCTCGGACACGCCGCCGACCGCCGCGATGGCGTTGCCGAACACCTCGGGGTCGGCCGCGGCCGGGATGTCGAGGATGTTGCCCGACAGCGATCCGTCGAGGCCCGAGGTCTCCACGTCGCCGCCCGAAAGCGCGTCGACGGTGTTGGCGCCCTCGGCGTCGGCGATACCCGCGGCCGCGATCGCGTCGTGGGTGACCGGCACGATCGGCAGCGCCTGCGCGCCGATGATGTTGCCCGAGACCGCGCCCTCGTCACCGGTGGTGGTGGCGTCGCCGCCGGCCTCCGACAGGACGTCGCTGACGCTGTCGCCCTCGGCGATGCCCGCACCGGCGATGCCGTGCCCGGTCACCGGGACCGCGCCACCGATCGGCGTCTGGACGATGTTGCCCGCCAGGGCGCCTTCTTCACCGTTGGCGGTGGCGTCGCCGCCCGCGCTCGAGTCGGTGAGGTTCGTGCCCTTGCCCGAGGCGATCCCGCCGAGCACGCCGGCGAAGTTGTGCGCCTGGACCGGCAGGGAGACCGGGCCGTAGACCAGGTTGCCCGAGCCCGCGCCACCGTCACCGGTCGCGTGGACGTCGCCGCCCGCGTTGGAGGTGGTGTCGCCGTCGGCGCCACCGTGGCCCTGGCCGATGAACGCGCCACCGATCCCGAACGCCTGCACCGGCAGCGAAACCGGCACGGTGCCCAGGTTGGAGCTGAGGAAGCCGTTGTCGTCGGCGGTGTTCCCGCCGCCGCCACCGGAGACGACCTTGGTCTCCTCGGCCGAGGCGGTGCTCTGACCGATGAACGAGCCACCCACGCCGAAGACCTCGGCCGGAACGGCGGCCGGGACCTGGACGATGTTGCCCGAGCCGGACGAGTCGTTGCCCGTGGTGCCGTCGTACGCACCCGCGGTCACGGTCTTCGTCTCGGACGCCTCGGCGGTCGCCTGTCCGATGTGCGAACCGGCGACGCCGAACACCTCGGGGGCCAGCGCGGCCTGGGTGTTGACGATGTTGCCCGCGAGGGTGGAGTCGTCACCCGTGGTGTGGCTGCCGTTGCCGGCGTTCGCGTCGACGGTGTTCTCGCACGACGCGACGTTGGCGCTGCCGATGTAGGTGCCCGCGATGCAGGTCACCTCGACCGGGGCGGCCAGTGCCGGGTCGACGATGTTGCCGCCACCGGCGGAGCCTTCGCCCTCGGTGCTGACGAACCCACCGGCGTCGACGGCGCTGGACTGGCTGGTCCCGCCTTCGGTGCCGGTGTTCGCGAGCCCGATCCAGCTGGCGGCCACGCCGCCGACGTTCGCGACGTCCGCGGTCTGCGGCACGATCGCGTTACCCGCGACGGCCGAGTCCTCGCCGGAGGTCTGCACGTAGCTGGGGACGTTGCTCCAGCCCGGGGTGGTGTCACCGGCGGTGGCGTCCGCGGACGAGCTGCTGTTGGAGTTCGCGAGCGAACCCCACGCGGCGGCAGCGTTGTCGTTGAACTTCACCGGCAAGGCGATCGGCACCGCGCCGACGTTGCCGCCGAGGGCGGAGTCGTCACCGTCGGTCTCGACCCAGCCGCCGGAGGTGGCCTCGGTCTCGGCCTCGTAGCCGGAACTGTTGGCGTTGCCGATGATCCAGGAGGCGGCGTTGCCGGTGACCTGGACCGGGGTGGCGAACTGACCGGCCAGCACGTTGCCGGACAGGGCGGAGCCCTCGCCGTCGGTGGTGATGTTGCCGGTCTCGGTGGCGCTCTGGCTGGCGGAACCGCCGACCACGCGGCCGGTGCCACCGGCGAGCCCACCGGCGTTGCCGGCGATCTGCACGGGCAGTGCCCAGTCGAGGGACACGACGTTCCCGGCGAGGCTGGAGTCCGCACCGGTGGTCTCGACGTCCTGGTTGTGCGACCAGGTCTGGTCGTGGGTGCCACCCTCGACCTCGGCGTCGCCGATCACGCCGATGGCGTTGTCGACGATCTGGATCGGGACGACGACGTCGCCGACGACCTTGTTGCCCTTGAGGATGTCGTCCGTGGTGGTGAACCCACCGCCGGTCACCCCGCCGCTGATCTGGCGGGAGTCCTTGGCGGCCAGCGGCGCCGGGACGGCGTTCTTGCCGGAAAGGCTGGGGAGCCCTCCGCCGATGCCGTCGGTGCTGCCGCCGGGCGACGAAGCCGAGTCCAGCGCGTCCGAGACGGGCTTGGTGACGGCCTTGGTGCTGATCTCGCCCTTGTAGCCGGGGAGGTCGGCCTGGCCGAGGGGCGTGCCAACGGCGTTGTTGTCGATCTCGACCGGAACGGTGACGTTCGCGTCGAGCGGGGAGGCCGGGGTGTCGGGGTTGACGTGTTCGTCAGCCGAGGCGATGCCGGTGCCCAGCATCAACAACCCACCCGTGACCAACGCGGTCTGGAGTCCGCGCTTTGCCCAGGATTGCATGGGGTTTTTCTCCTTCATTTCGGGTTCCCTTTCGGGTTCAGGGGGTGCCGTGGAAAGGCACCAGAGGGGGGTGGAGCGATTGCGGGCGCGACAAAGCGCACCGCCGTTTCGCGGGGATCAGGAGCGGACGCGAAGCCAAGCCCGGAATCGGGAGGCGTGAGGCGCGTCGGCTACCCCGCGGAGGGAGGTGTTCAGTCGGGAGTGACGCCGGGCTGCGAGCCCGGGGTGAGCGGCATGTACCGCGTGCCTGCCAGCGCGTAGCCGGTCAGGGAACGCTCGACGGCAGCGGCGACCCAGGCGGGAACGCCGTGGGTCAGGCCGTCGAGGTGACCACCGGGGGCGGAGCCGCCGGGGACAGTCGGGAAGGAAGGCGCGGCGGGAAGCGGCGCCGGGGTGATCGGACGCGGGAAGTCACCGCGGTGACCGTCACGTGCCGGGGCGTCCTCGACCTGATCGAAGGCACCGTGCTGCTGCACGAGGGCCGGCATCGGGAGGACGGTTTCGAGGGAAGCGGGGAACTGGGTCGTCGCCAGCTGCGCGAAGTCGGTGACCTGCTCACCGGCGCCGATGGTGTCGAGCGGCGAGTTCGGGTCGACCGGACCGCCGTCGACCGGAAGCCGCGGGACGAGGTCGCCGTGTCCGTTCGGGTCGAGGAGGTCCCAGACCCCGCGGCCGAAGTCGGGCGACGGGGTGAACGTCTCGTCCAGCACCTGGCGGGTGTCCTGGGGCTTGCGCACGATGTGCTCGACCGCGCCGAGGGTCCGCTTGACCGGGGTGACCACCGAGTTGTCCGCGAAGTCGGTGACCGCGTCGCTGACGCGCGTCGAGACCTCGTGCCGGTCGGCGCGGATGTCGCCGCAGTGGTGCTTCGCGGAAGCGGACTCGTTCTCGGCGGGCATCGACCACGTGGTGGCGTCCTGCTGGCTGTCGCCGCACATCGCACCGGCGACGTCACCCGCGAACTTCGACGCGCCTTGGGAGACGTCGGTCAAACCCGCCGCGGTGGCGTCGGTGACCGGGGTGACGCTGGTTTCGGGAGTGGAGACCACCGGGGTGATGTCCGCGGAAGCGGAGGCGCCCGAAACGACCCACGCGACGGCGGAACCGGCGACGGCGCCGCCGAGCACGAACAGCGCACGCGAAGCGAGACGGCCGAAGCGCGCCGCGCCCCGCCCCTCGTTCTTCGCCGCGTTCGTCACTCGGTCTCCTGTCGCATCGGTATGCCGTTCGTGGTTGCGGGACCGAGGTAAGCAAAGTGCGGAAGGCCCGCGCGACTTTGAACCACCTTGATGGCACGATCGTGTGAAGAACACACGGTGTAGCCCGAAATCACGATGTGTGATCAAGGCTGGCGGGGCGCGGTTACTCCAGAGTTGATCCGCAGGTGGTGTGTCAAGCGTCGCATCGGGCGAATTCGCCCCGTGCGCGTCGCCCGGAATGGTCGGGAAACGTCGCCTCGGACCGATACGGTGAGCGCGTGAGCGAGCCCCAGCGCAAACAGCCGGAATTCGACCAGGCGAACCCGTTCCTCTCCGAGTCGACCGAAGACGTCACCAACCTGGTGCCCCGCGGCCTGCGGATCGGTGCGGCGTTGTCGTGGCGTTTCATCGTGGTGATCGCCGCGCTCTACGTCATCGTGTTCCTCATCGGCTATCTGTCGGTGGTCGTGATCCCGTTGTCGATCGCGCTGCTGCTCGCGGCGCTGCTCGCGCCGGCGGTCTCCAAGCTGACGATGTTGAGATTCCCTCGCGGGCTCGCGGCCGGGATAGTGCTGATCGCCGGGCTCGCGGTCCTCGGCGGGTTGCTGACGTTCGTCGTCGCGCAGTTTTCCTCCGGCCTGCCCGAACTGCAGAAGCAGCTGACGGAGAGCCTCAACCAGATCAAGGTCTGGCTCATCGACGGGCCGCTGCACCTGCGCCAGGAGCAGATCCAGGAGTTCATCAACCAGGCGATCAGCTTCCTGCAGAACAACCAGGCGTCGATCACCACGACCGCGCTCACCACCGCGGGCACGGTCGGCGAGATCGTCACCGGCTTCATCCTGACGCTGTTCATCCTCATCTTCTTCCTCTCCGGCGGCGACCAGATCTGGAAGTTCCTGGTCCGCGGTGTGCCGGGCCGCGTGCGGAACCGGGTCGACGTCGCCGGGCGGCGCGGTTTCGCGTCGCTGGTCAGCTACGTGCGCGCGACGGCGGCGGTGGCCGTGGTCGACGCGGTCGGCATCGGCATCGGGCTGGCGATCGTCGGTGTGCCGCTGGTGATCCCGCTGGCGACGCTGGTGTTCCTCGGCGCCTTCATCCCGATCATCGGCGCCGTGATCGCGGGCGCGGTCGCGGTGCTGATCGCGCTGGTGACGAAGGGCATCGTCGGCGCGCTGATCGTGCTGGCCATCGTCATCGGCGTCATGCAGCTGGAAAGCCACGTGCTGCAGCCGATCCTGCTCGGCCGCGCGGTGAAGCTGCACCCGCTCGCCGTGGTGCTCGCGATCACCGCCGGTCTCGTCGCCGCCGGGATCGCCGGCGCGCTGCTCTCGGTGCCGCTGCTCGCGGTGCTCAACGCGGGGATCCGGTCGCTGCTGCACGAACACGATCCCGATCCGGCCGAGATCGACGTCCTGCGGGATCAGGCGGCGCAACCGAATGATCCCGGGGAAGAGTCCGAAGCCAAGTCATGACCGAGACCCCGCTCTGGCGCGCCGTCTCGGCACTCGGCACGCGGGACCCGGCCACTCCGCTGTGGCGCGGGGTGATCGTGCTTCGCGTGACGACGCTGCTCTTCGCGCTCGGCTCCTTCATCGTCCATTACGACGGCTACGCGAACAAGTGGCTGGCGTGGACGTCGTTCGGCTTGATGACGGTGTGGACGATCGTCAGCAGCGTGTTCTACGCGCGGCCGTCGAGCCGCTGGCCGTGGCTGGTTGGCGTCGATCTCGCGCTCACCGTCGCCCTCATGTTCACGTCGGCGTGGATCCTGACCACCGCGCAGTTCGACGCCAACATCCCGCTCATCACGACGGTGTGGGCGGCGGTCCCGCCCGCGGCCGCCGGCACGCGGTTCGGCGCGGTCGGCGGGGTGCTCGCCGGGCTGGTGGTCTCGGTGGTCACCGGGCTGGTGCGCTGGCGGTTCGACGTCGACGTCGCCAGGGACGGCTTCCTGCTGACCGCGAGCGGGTTCGTGATCGGGCTGGCCGCCACGATGGCTCGCCGGTCGGCGGACGCGCTGACCAGGGCGTTGCGGATGGAAGCCGCGACGGCCGAACGCGAGCGGCTCGCCCGCTCGATCCACGACAGCGTCCTCCAGGTCCTCGCCAGGGTGCGCAAACGCGGCGCCGAATTCGGCGGAGAGGCCGCCGAGCTGGCGAAACTGGCCGGTGAGCAGGAGATCGCACTGCGCGCGCTGGTCACCACCGAGCCGACGCATCCGAGCGAGAACGGGACCACCGACCTCCGTGCCGCGCTGCAGCTGCTCGCGACGCCGTCGGTGCAGGTCTCGACGCCCGCGGGCGAGGTCCAGCTGCCCGAGCACGTGACCTCGGAGCTGGTGGCCGTGGCGCGCGAGGCGCTGTCGAACGTCGAGAAACACGCGGGGGAAGACGCGCACGCCTGGGTGTTGCTGGAAGACCTCGGCACCGAGGTCGTCGTCAGCGTTCGCGACGACGGGCCGGGAATCGCACCCGGCGTTTTGGAACGCGCGGCGGCCGAGGGACATCTAGGTATCGCGGAGTCCATCAAGGGACGCGTGCGGGATCTGGGCGGAAGTGCCGCCCTGGACACCGCGCCCGGCCAGGGCACGGAATGGGAAGTCAAGGTTCCAGTCGCGGCGAGGGGAAAGCGATGACCGGTGAGGCTCGGGTCTCGGTGATGGTGGTCGACGACCATCCGATGTGGCGGGACGGGGTCGCGCGCGACCTGGCCGAGCACGGTTTCGACGTGCGGGCCACCGCGCCGGACGCGCCCGCGGCGGTGCGGATCGCGCGCACGGTCCGGCCCGACGTCGTGCTGATGGACCTCAACCTCGGCGAGACCTCGGGCGTCGACGCCACCCGCGAGATCACCTCGGAACTGCCGTCGACCAAGGTCCTGGTGCTGTCCGCGAGCGGCGAGCACAGCGACGTCCTCGAGGCGGTCAAGGCCGGGGCGTCCGGCTACCTGGTGAAATCGGCTTCGGCGAGCGAGCTGGTGGACGCGGTCAGGCGGACCGCCGCGGGCGACCCGGTGTTCACCGCCGGACTCGCCGGGCTCGTCCTCGGCGAGTACCGCCGCATGGCCGACGCGCCGGACGACGGGCCCGCGCCGCCGCGGCTGACGGAACGCGAGACCGACGTCCTGCGCCTGGTCGCGAAGGGGATGACGGCGCGGCAGATCGCCGAGAAGCTCGTGCTGTCGCATCGGACGGTGGAGAACCACGTCCAGTCGACGCTGCGGAAACTCCAGCTGCACAACCGTGTCGAACTCGCCCGGTACGCCATCGAGCACGGGCTGGACGCTGAATAGCACCGAGTAGCTCAGCCCTGGGCGACGGCCACCACCCGCTGGTTCCGCTCGGCGGGCAACGGGGTCTTGACGACCGTCCAGCGCGGCCGGTCGAGGCGCCAGTTCGCGACGACGTCGGTCGCGATCACCAGGTCGTCGTTCTCGGTCCACTCGATCGCGACCCGCTTGAGCTCGGTCGCGATCGGCATCGCGGGCGCGTGCGTCCAGGTCAGCGTGTCGAGGGCGAGCACCCAGACGTCGGCCGTCTGCGTCGCCGTCCCCGCCCAGGCGGGGTTGCCGAACATCACGGCGACCTTGTAGCCGTCGCGGCTCGGCACCACCATGCCGGGCGTGCCGTCGGCCACCGGCCGGGGGACCCGGGTCCGTTGATCGTCGCGCAGGTCGAGCACGGAGAACTCGGTCAGTTCGGCGAGCAGCATCCGCTCCTTGGTGATCGCCAGCACGCGGGGGAACTGGTGCACGGCGCGGCCGGTGGCGGGATCGATCAGCACGTCCTCGGCGCTCGCCGTCCCGCTGTTCACCGTGATCAGCAGCCCCTTCGGCACCTCTTGGCGCACGGCCGTCGTGCAGCTCGCCGGACGGCCGCGATCGCGTTCCGCGCCGAGCAGGGAGACGTACTGGAGGCGGCAGAGGTCGTTGCCGTCGTCGCGGATCAGCCAGACCCCGCTCTCGTCGGCCGACGGCGCGACGCTGCGGGCCTTGCCCAGCTTCCACGGCTGGTGCTTGGGGTCGCCGTAGACGAGCACTTCGGACGGCTCCAGGCACGACGGCCCGCAGCGCGCGGCCGACAGCACGACCGGGAACTTGCCGACGCGGAGGACGTCGTTGACCCGGTCGCCGGCCGGAGCGCCCGGAAGCGGAGTGGTGGCGCCGGTGGCGGGATCGAGTACCGATGGCGGCGACGTCGTCATGACCAGGCGGAAACCGCTGTAGTCCACCGATTCGCCTTCGAGCTTCGACGCCGGTGGGGCCGTCGGCACCGGGACGGCCTCCGGCGGGTCTGCTTCGACGGTGCATCCGACCAGCAGCAGGACAGCCGCCAGCAGGGCGGCACAGGGGAGAAATGCGGGTCTGTTCAGGGTATTTCCCCGATCTCGCGCGTGAGAATCGGTTCTACCATTCCTGACATGGGCGAGGAAGAGCAGCCGGCGACCGAAACCAAGCCGTTGACCGGACGGGACATCCGGGTCTCCGACGCGGAACGGGAACACGTCGTCGAGGTCCTGCAGAAGGCGATCGGCCTCGGGATGCTGAACCTCGACGAGTTCACCGAACGGACCGACCGCGCCCTCGCCTCGAAGACCCGCGGTGAGCTGAACGCGGTGCTCACGGATCTGCCCGGCCTGGTGCACCCCGAGGCGGGAATGGTGCCGCGGCAGCAGCAGAACCCGTGGGCACCGCCGAGGCAGCATGCCTACGCGCAGCCGTCCGGGCAGGTCATGGAGCTCAACGGCAAGTACTCGGCGTTGCAGCGCAACGGGAACTGGCTGGTCCCCGAGTCGATGGTGATCCGGAACAAGTACGGCGCCACGAAACTGGACTTCTCCCAGGCCGAGATCCGGCACCCGGTGGTGCATATCGAACTGCAGGCCAAATGGGGTCCTGTGGAGATCACCATCCCCGAGAACGGCGCCGTCGACACCAACTCGATCACCGACATCAAGTTCGGCAACCTCGACGACCGGACGCGGTCGAACGGCCGCCCCGGCACGCCCCGGTTCGTCATCACCGGGCGCGTGCACGGGGGTTCGCTGATCATCAAGTACCCGCGGCGGGGCTTCTTCGGTTAGGCGCCGACCGGACGCACGTGGCGGAGGTGCCGGAGTACGAAGTACGCGACCGCGGCCAGCACCAGCGCGGCCAGTCCGGACACCGCGTGCATCCCGCTGGCGAACGCGTCGTGCGCGGGGACGGCGTCGGCGAGCCGGGACCGGGTGACCGCGTTGCCCAGGGTCCCGACGGTCGCGATGCCCAGCGCGTACCCGAACTCGTTGCCGGTCTGCGAAAGCGAGGCCGCCGAGCCTGCCTTCTCCGGCGGCACCGAGCTGACGACCAGATCCGTGCCCAGGGTGATCAGCGGGCCGCCGCACAGGCAGGTGATGGCGAAGGCGATCGACGGGATCACCGGACCGGCTCCGGGCTCGACCTGCGTCAGCAGCAGGAATCCGGCGATCGCGCCCGCCAGTCCGGCGGCGATCAGCGTCGCGGGGCGGACACGTCGGGCGAGGATCGGGGCGGTGAGAAAGCTGACGGTCGAAGCCAGCATCCCGGGCAGCAGCGCCAGCGCGGCACCGACCGGGGAAAGCTCCAGCACGATCTGGAAGAACTGGGCGACGAAGAGCATGGTCGTCCCGCCGAGCATCGAGAACGCGCACATCCCGCCCAGTGCCGTCGAGAACGCACGACCGCGGAACAGCGTCAGGTCGATCAGCGGATCCCGGAGGGTTCGCTGGCGCCGCACGAACACCGCGCCGAAGGCCAGGCCGATCAGGAGCGAGGTCACCGGGACCACGTGGACACCCTCGCGGGCGAGTTCCTTGATGCCGTAGACTGCGGGCAGGATCGTGACCAGTGAAAGCGCGACGCTCGCCAGGTCGAGGCGGCCGGCGTTCTCGTTGCGGTACTCGGGCAGGAGCTTCGGGCCGACGACGAGCAGCAGGACCATCGCGGGGACGCCGAGCAGGAACACCGAACCCCACCAGAAGTGCTCCAGCAGCACTCCGCCGACCATCGGCCCGACGATCGCGCCGACGGTGAAGCAGCCCGCCCAGATGCCGATCGCGAGCGAACGCTGGCGGCTGTCGGAGAACAGGTTGCTGATCAGGGCGAGCGTCGACGGCGCCAGCGTCGCGCCGGCGATCCCGAGGAGCGCGCGGGCGGCGATGAGCATCAGCGCGCTGGTCGAGAACGCGGCCAGCACGGAGGCGAGCCCGAACGCCGTGGCGCCGATGAGCAGCAGTTTGCGGCGGCCGATGCGGTCGCCGAGGGTGCCCATGGTGACCATGAACCCGGCGATCATGAAGCCGTAGACGTCCATGATCCACAGCTGCTGGACGCTGTCGGCGCCGAGGCTCTGGCTGAGCTTCGGCAGCGCGAGGATCAGCACGAAGACGTCGAGGGAGACCAGGAAGGTGGGGAGGGCCAGCACGGCCAGCCCGACCCATTCCCGGCGTCCCGCCTGCGTCGGGGTCATGGTGGTCGTCATGGTCCGGTCCTTTCGTCGCTTCGGTGTCTTCACCTAGGCGTCGAAGCGGTGGGCCGGATTTCGACACGCTCTCCCGATCCTTTCCGATCGGGAGAGCAAGGGACCTTTGCTATCGCTTCGCGGCGGCCTGCCTCGCGGCGACCGGGTCCGACGTGGCCAAAACGGCCTCGGCCAGCGACTCGCATTCGGCCAGCGTCGTGGCCGCCAGGCTCGCGCCGACCGCGCGCACGGCGGGCGCGTTCATCGAAAGGCTGGTGAGGCCGAGCCCGGCCAGCACCAGCGCGAGCCTCGGGTCGGCGGCGGCTTCACCGCAGACCCCGGCGGGCTTGCCGGTGTCCTTCGCGGCCTGCCCGATGACCTTCAGCAGGCGCAGCAGCCCTGGCTGCCACGGGTCGTTGAGCTTGGCGACCGCGCCGAGCTGGCGATCCGCGGCGAAGGTGTACTGCGCGAGGTCGTTGGTGCCGACGGAGACGAAGTCGACCGCGTCGAGGATTTCGCGGGCGGTCAGCGCGGCGGCCGGGATCTCGATCATCACGCCCACGCGGGCGATTCCGGCGGCGCGGGCGCGCTCGGCGAACCAGGCGGCCTCGGCGGCGGTGGCGACCATCGGAGCCATCACCGAAACCTCGGCTCCGGAGTCTTGCGCGGCACCCGCGATGGCCTCGAGCTGGCGGTCGAGGATCTCGGGCTGGTCGAAGGCGACGCGAAGCCCGCGTACGCCGAGCGCCGGATTGGGCTCGACCTCGGGCTTCAGGAACGCGAGAGGCTTGTCGGCGCCCGCGTCGAGCGTACGGACGATGACCGGCTTGCCGCGGAACGGCGTGAGCACGGCGGTGTAGGCCTTGCGCTGCTCTTCGACGCTCGGCTCGGCGGACGCGTCGAGATAGCAGAACTCGGTCCGGAAGAGGCCGACGCCTTCCGCGCCCGCTTCGGCCGCGGCCCGGGCGTCGGTGGCGGATCCGACGTTGCCGAGCACCTTCACCCGGTGGCCGTCGGACGTCGCGCCGGTGCCGTCCCACTCGATCGCGCCGGTCTTGGCGGCCGTGACGACCTCCGCGTCCGGGTCCGCGACCTCGACGACCCCGGTGTCGCCGTCCACCGCAAGCGCTTGCGCGTCGAGCGCGAGGACGCCGCGGACCGCGACGACGGCGGGAATGCCGAGCGCGCGGGCGAGGATCGCGGTGTGACTGGTGGGGCCGCCCTCTTCGGTGACGAGCGCGAGCACCTTGTCCGGGTCGAGGCCGGCGGTGTCGGCGGGCGCGAGGTCGCGGGCGACGAGCACGCTCGGCGAGTCCAGGTCGGGAACGCCGGGAGGCGCGATGCCGAGCAGTTCGGCGATGAGCCTGTCTCGCACGTCGAGGACGTCGCGGGCGCGCTCGGCCATGTAGCCGCCCGCGGCCGCGAGCGCGTCGGCGAACTTGCCCGCCGCCTCGTGCACCGCACGCGGCGCGGGCAGGTTCTTGTCCTTGACCAGCTGCTCCGCCGAGGAGACGAGCGCCGGGTCGGCCGCCATCGCCGCGGTGGTGATGAGGATCGTCGCGGCCTCACCCGTCGCCGTCTCGGCGAGCTTCTCGAGCCTGCCTGCCACGATCTGCGCGGCCGGGGCGATCCGGGCGGCCTCGGCGGCGGGATCGGCCGGTGCCGGCGTGCTCGCGGGTTCGCCGAGCGGCTCGGCGACCCGGACGACAGGACCGCTCGCGCGGCCGGGACTGACGGCGACCCCGGACAGTGACTCAGACGGCATGGTCTAGACCATATCTCATAGGCGGCGTGACCTGGCTCATAGCCACCAGCAGAACACAGACGAAGGCATCATTCCAGTTCGGAAGCCGTCGGATACGAAGGCTGCGCCCCCTGGCGGGTCACGGTGATCGCCGCCACCTTCACCGCCTTGCGCGCCGCCTCGGCCAGCTCGTCGCCCTTCGCGAGCGAGGTGGCGAGCGCCCCGGCGAAAGCGTCACCGGCGCCCGTCGTGTCGACGGCCTCCACCTTCGGCGACGGCACCTCCGTCACCCCGTCCGCGGTCACCACCGCCGCCCCCTTCGCGCCGAGCGTCACGACAGCGGCCTTCGGACCGAGGTCGAGCAGCTTGGGGAAGTCGGCCTCGCCACCGAGAAGGAAGGCCGCCTCGTGCTCGTTGACCAACAGCACGTCGAGCCCCTGAAGCGTCTTCGCGGAAAGCTCGGCCGCCGGCGACAGGTTCAGCAGGGTTTTCGCGCCGCTCTCGACGGCCTTCGCGACGGCGTGCTCGACGGTTTCGAGCGGGATCTCCAGCGACAACACCACGACCTCGGCGCCGTCGAGGTCGACGTCCTCGGGCCGCAGGGCCGAATTGGCGCCAGGCGAAACGAGAATCGAGTTCTCACCGTCGGGCGTGACCGTGATGTACGCGATCCCCGTCGGACGCTCGCTCGTGCGCAGGCAGCCAGTGTTCACCCCGGACTCGGCCAGCGACCGCTTGAGCAGCTCGCCGTACGGGTCGTCGCCGACCGCCCCGAGCAACGCGACGTCGGCGCCGAGCCTGGCCGCGGCGACCGCGGTGTTGGCGCCTTTGCCACCCGGCGACAAGACCGTGTCGCCACCCAGTACGGTTTCGCCACCACCCGGCCGCCGGTCGACCGGGACGACGAGATCGGCATTGGCGGACCCGATGACCAGCACCTGAGAAGTCATGGAGGAAACGATGCCATGACCAGCAGTTGTCCGGTCATGGCCCTTCTCCGGGCGAAGATGTGAAGAACTTTGTAACTTTCTCGGCGCGTAGTGCGACAATCAGGCGAGCAGCGGAACGCCGTCACTCTTTCGGGGGATAACCTTCCCTCGGACGTCACTTCGGCGATCACGCCCGCTCTTGAGATGCGTTGCCGCTTCCAAGCGGTGACGTTGCCCCGATCCCGGCCGGTGCCGGGAAGAGGGCATCGGGTCGCCGGCGTCGATCACGTAGCCCCCCGAGTGATCGGCGCCGGCGGCGCCCCGGCTTAGCTTTCAGCGCGACGCCGCCGTCTCCTGGAATTCCACCCGGCCGGACGTCCGCATGGCGCTCTCGAACTCACGTCGGGCGTTCACGCTGAACGGTCTCCCCAGCCGATACCAGCCACCGGCGAGGCCTTCGGACTCGGTGTTGTACGGATCGCTTCTGGTCAATTCCGCCAACCGGGGATGCCGAACGGCGAACATGGCCGAACTCGGCAGGAAGTCCAGGTAGGTGGAACCGTGGCCGACTCCCCACCGGACCGCGTCGATTTCGTGCCACCAGACCCCGACGAAGGTGCCGTACGTCCGGAAGTAGAAGCCCTGTGGGCCGAGCTCAAGCACTACTTTCCGCTTTTTGTCGTGCGTCGCTCCTTCGAACCCTTCGATCACCATCGTCACCGCGAAGAGCGCGAAAAGCACCACAAGCGCGCAGATTCGCACCGCGCCTTCGGTAGCGGCAGCGACCACCAAGGCCGTGACCTCGACCATCAGGGAGGCGAACCGGAAGACCCACAGTTTGCGCTTGTCCCATCCGTTCACGTGGATCTTCACCATGTCGTCCACGACGTCGAGATCTTCCTCGCGAGCCGTCTTCACCACCGGTTCGTCCGGCACAGTCCGCACAGCAGTGTTGTCGTCCTCGATCGCGACATCGACGTACTTCACGAGGAAGGGCAACATCCGCTCCACCTCACGAGGCCTGAGGTCGATGTCCGCCACTTGAAGGTCACCATCGGGTTCGCGGGCGAAGCCCGCCGCCAGAGCGTCGAAACCCGATCCCGGACGAATGACGAGTTTGAACTCATCAGATCCGGAACGGTGCGGGGAGTACTCGCGGAACTCGAGGCTCAGGATGACTTTGGTGATGTCGTCCCAGAGAGCGCTCCAGGCCACAACGCCACCTTTGATGCGCCTGATTCCGGTCGGCTCGAAGATCAGCTCGTCGGCCGGAGGACAAGTCCGGTAGTTACGAAACTCGATGGTTCCGCAGTAGATGAACACGGCACAGAGCACACCCGCGACGATGCGCACCGCCAACTGGTAGTCACTGACCACGGCGATCGCCATGACCACGGTCAGAGTGCCGAACAAGATGACCAGCACCAGATGGCCGATGACTCCGGGCGTTCGCGAGACCACCAACCGATGATCGGTCACTTGGCGTTCCTTTCACGTCATCGAGGTCCTACAGGGAACCGGAGATCCGCTGCCCACCCTGTTGGTCGAAGATCGGTGGCTCCGCTGCTTGGTTTTCTGGATCAGAAGAGTTCTTCGGTGCGCCTGCCGCGCTGTACGGACCCATGACCCCAGCTGGAGACGGTGCCTTCTTGCTAGGCGGTTCCTCTTCCTCGCCGAGAACATCGCCTGCCGTCTCGTCGATCTTTTTCCCGATAGCCTTGCGTTTCTCCTTGGTGAGGTTCGCCTGGAAGTCTTGGCCGTAGTTTTCCTTGAGGCGACCGGCCATGTTTTCCTTCACCTGCGCCAGGTTCTCGGCGAGACTCTTGTCCTTCGCCGTGCCTTCCAAGCCAAAGATGTGCTTGCGAGATTCCGGCAGATCCTTTCTCGCCTCAGCGACCTTCGACGCGAAGGTCGTGTCACCGGCACCGTCGGTCGCTTTCTTCCCGCTGCCCATGAACTTCTTCAGCGCCTTCGGAGTCAAGGCGTCCTTGATCTTGTCGAAGCCATCGGTGAGCCGCTTAAATAGCCCCTTAGCCTTGTCAAATGCCTTGGTCAGCTTCTTGATCCAGCCGAGGCACCTCTGGGCGTAGCTGATGGCCTTCGGGGTTCCCTCCGCAGCGATGCCGGCAGGCATCGCCGGCCCGGGGTAGCGCATCGCGATGCTCACAAGTTTCCCGAGACACTCCGAGATCAAGTCGCGCACGATGGTCCGTACGACCGCAAGGATCATTTTGCAGACGCTGACCAACGTCCCGATGGAACTCGCGCCCGAGGCAATACCTGCGTACAGGTCGGCCCGATTCTTCGCGAAGGCCCGATAGGCGTCCGCGGCTTCACCGGTCCAATTCGCGCTTTCGCGCTCGACGGCTTTACCCAGGTCGTCGCTGACGGACTCGAGTTCTTTGCCTATGTTCTCCCAGGTCCCGATCATGTTGTCCAGGGCAACCTGGTCGCCTACGAGCCAATCGAGGGGTTCACGGAGGAACGGCACGTGCTCGATGATCCAACCGAACGCCGACGCCGCCAGAGTCCCGATCGGATCGGCTACGAGGTCGGCAAGCCCGGTCACGCCGTTGGCGAAGTTCGCCAACCCTTCCGCCCAGTCGCCACTTGCGATCTTGGCTCCGGTGTCCCAGAAATCTTGGAGGATTCCGGCGCCTTCGAGCGAACTCTCGTCTTGAGCGGCGTCCGTCTTGATCAACGGATTGGGGCCCTGGACTGCGATGGGGGTCTCTGCCATCGGTCAGTCCTCCACCTTGAAGAGGCTCTTGAACTCGTCCTCCTGCATTTGCTTCCTCTGTTGCCAGGTGTGCACACGGTCGGCGTGGTCCGCCGAGGCGTCGACAGCCGACTCAATCGCGCTCTTCGCCAGGCTCTGGACGGTGGCGCAAATCGCGGCGAGGGGTATTCCGACCAGTCCGAACGCTTCGTCGCCCATGGCCGCGTCCGCCGCAGACCCGGCCATCGCGACTCGTTGCCCCAGATAGTCGATCGTATTGCGATGGGCGGCGAGCTCCGCGGGATCGACCTTGAAGTCTTCAGTTCCTTGTGGCTGCCCCATTTTTCCTCCCTCATGAACCCGCTCAGCGCAGGAAGTCGCCGCCGGTGAAGTAGTCGTCCTCGTGGTCCGTCTGCTGCCTGCGCGCGGCGCGCGGTGGCGCGGGCGGGGCCGGAGGGGCGGGCGGCTTCGGAGCAGGAGGCGGCGGAGGAGCGTCGAACTCGTCTTCGGCGACGAAGCGGTCGTCCTCGTCCGCCTCTTGGTGACCGCCCTCGACGTAGCCCGTCGGTTCGGGTTCCGGGTACTCGTTGTGCAGCTGGTTGACCAGCTCGTTCATCGTTTCGGTGCCCGCGATGGACGGCACGCCGGCCTGCATCGCGCCCGCGAGTTTGCTCTGCGCGCTCTGGACGACGCGGAGGATCTCCTGCGCGAGCGCCGGGTCGTCCCGCACGGACGGACCGATCTCCAGGCCGACGAGGTTCCCCGCGTGGTTGACCTTGACCGAGATCTGGCCGTCCTTGCTGCGTTCGGACACCGAGACGCTTTCGATCTCGGTGCGCATCTGATTCGCCTTTCGCTGGGCGTCGGCCAGTTTGGCCTCGAAATCAGCGAAGAGCTGCTCAGGGTTCGACACGCGAACCTCCCCTGTTCACGTCGTAGCCGTTCGGCGACCGAGTGTGGCATACCCGTCTGACATCGGGGAACGTTTGGCGCACATCCGCGGCCCGGTCGTGTGGATCACCACAGCGACCTCCGGTTTTCCCTACCGGATCCGGCGGCTTACCCGATGTTCCCGCAGGTCAGCAGCACCTAGCGTGCCCGTTATGACGATTTCGGACTGGAAACGCGCGGTCTACGCGCTTCTCGTGCTGCCGGGGTACATCGGCGGCGCGAAGGTCCAGCGCGGGCTCGCGCGGCGCTGGCTCGGGTGGGAGGGCGGGTCCCGGCCGCGGTTCGTGGCGGCCTTCGGTCCGAGCGCGGTCGCGTTCTTGCTCGCGTTGCTGCTCTTCTATCTCGTCGGGCGCATCGCGACCTACGGGCTCTTCTGGACCGGGAGCGACCCCGAGGGGACGTGGGGCGGGCCGACGCTGGCGGGCGCGTGGATCGTGCACTTCCTCATCGCCGCCGGGATGGCCGTTCCGATCTTCCTCGTGCTCCGGCCACTCACCAGGCTCCAGGCTCGCCTTCTGGGTTGATCCCCGGCAATGCCGTACTGACCACCTAGAATGCCCGGATGACCAACCCCAGCCGCAGGGGCCGCGAGCGGGCGGCGACCGACCAGGACATCCGCCGGACGGCGCGGGCGCTCCTGGTCGAGCGGGGCCCGGAGGCCGTGACCCTGCGGGCGATCGCGCGCGAGCTCGGCATCACGGCGCCGGCGCTGTACCGCTACTACGGTTCCCGTGACGATCTGGTCGAGCATCTTCGCGCGGACGTCGTCGCGGATCTGGCTGCCGGGCTCGCCGAGGACATCGCGCAGCTGCCGGATGAGGGCGCGCTGCAGCTTTTCGCCATCTGCAAGGGATTCCGGCGCTGGGCGCTCGCGCATACGAAGGAGTTCACGCTGGTCTTCGCGTCGCCCGCGGGCGACGACACGTTGAGCAGGCTGGGCGAGCCGTTCGGGCGGATCTTCCTCGCGGCGGCGGGGCGGGTGCTCGCGATGCACGACCTGGTCACGCCGTCGAACGACGTGGTCCCCGTCGAGCTGCGCGACGATCTCACGTCCTTCCAAGAAGAACTGCTCGCCGTGCTGAAGGAGTCCGGCGCGACGTTCCCGCTCGAAAAGCTCGACCTCGGCGTGACGTACCTGATGATCCAGTTCTGGGCCCGGCTCTACGGGCACGTCACGCTCGAGGTCTTCGGCAACTATCCGATCCCGTTCTCGAAACCGGACGTCCTCTTCGACGCGATGCTGGCCGATCTCGCGCGGGAGATCGGCCTCACCGCGGATTGAGCTACGCCGCGTGCCCGCCGTCGACCGAGACGGTCGAGCCGGTCACGTACTTGCTTTCCGGCCGTGCCAGGAACGACACCGTGGCGGCCACCTCCGACGGCGAGCCGTAGCGGTCGAACGCCGTCAGGCTCCGCTGGTCGGCGGCGTACGGGCCGTCGGCCGGGTTCATGTCGGTGTCGGTCGGTCCGGGGTGGACGATGTTCACGGTGATGCCGCGGGGCCCGAGTTCCCTGGCCAGTCCCTTGGTCATGCCCAGCAGCGCGGTCTTGCTCACCGCGTACAGCGACATCCCGGGGCCGGGCACGCGGTCCGAGACACAGCTGCCGATGGTGATCACGCGCCCGCCTTCGCCGAGGTGCTTGGCCGCGGCCTGCGTGGCCACGTAGACACCGCGGACGTTGATCGCGAGCACGCGGTCGATGTCCTCCAGGCTCGTCTGGTCGAGCGGGCCGACGAAGCCGATGCCTCCGTTGTTGACCAGCACGTCGAGCCTGCCGAATTCGGCGACCGCCGTGTCGACCGCGGAAACCACGGCCGTCGCGTCGGCGCTGTCGGCCTGGATCGCCAGCGCGCGGCGGCCGAGCGCCTTGATCCGGTCCACGACACCGGCCGCGAGCTCGGCATTGCTCTGATAGGTGAGCGCGATGTCGGCACCGTCCTCGGCGAGCCGGATCGCCGTGGCGGCACCGATCCCGCGGCTGCCGCCGGTCACCAAAGCCACCTTGCCGTCGAGGGTCATGGGGTGTTCTCCGTTCGATTTCGTTGTCCTTGAACAACTCCATCGAATCGCCTCACGACCCTCGACGCTGGCGCCTTTCCGCCACGGCGTTACAGCACGATGTTGACCAACCGTCCGGGCACGACGATCACCTTGCGGGGCGTGCCGTCGCCGACCAGCGCGGCGACCTTCTCGTCGGCCAGCGCGGCCGCCTGCACGGCGTCCTTGCCCGCGTCGGCGGGCACGGTGACCCGCGAGCGCACCTTGCCGTTGACCTGGATCGGGTACTCCACGGAGTCCTCGACCAGGTACTTCTCGTCGACGACCGGGAACGGCCCGTGCACCAGGGAATCCGCGTGGCCCAGCCGCTTCCACAGCTCCTCGGCCAGGTGCGGGGCCAGCGGCGCCAGCATCAGCACCAGCGGCTCCACCAGTTCGCGCGGTGTCGCCTCGGTGCCGCCGTAGGTCTTGGTGACGTAGTTGTTCAGCTCGATCAGCTTCGCGCCGGCCGTGTTGAACCGCATCTCCGCGTAGTCCTCACGGACTCCGGCGATCGCCTTGTGCAGCTGCTTGCGGTCGTCATCCGTAGCGTCCACAGTGGACACACGCAGTTCGCCGGTCTCCTCGTTGACGACCAGGCGCCACAGCCGCTGCAGGAACCGTTGCGCGCCGACGACATCCTTGGTCGCCCACGGCCGCGAGACGTCCAGCGGGCCCATCGACATCTCGTAGAAGCGGAAGGTGTCGGCGCCGTAGTCGGTGGACATCTGGTCAGGCGTCACGACATTCTTCAGGCTCTTGCCCATCTTGCCGTATTCCTGCTTGACCTCTTCGTCGCCGAAGAAGAACTTGCCGTCCCGCTCCTCGACCTGGTCGGCCTGGACGTAGACGCCGCGTGCGTCCGTGTAGGCGTAGGCCTGGACGTAGCCCTGGTTGAACAGTTTCCGGTACGGCTCCTTGGACGACACGTGGCCAAGGTCGAACAGCACCTTGTGCCAGAACCGCGAGTACAGCAGGTGCAGCACCGCGTGCTCGACCCCGCCGACGTACAGGTCCGTGCCGCCGGGGTCGTCGACGCCGTGTTCGGCGGGGCGCGGGCCGACCCAGTAGGACTCGTTCTCCGGCGCGACGAACACGTCCGGATTGGTCGGGTCCAGGTACCGCAGCTGGTACCAGCAGGAACCCGCCCAGTTCGGCATGGTGTTGATGTCGCGGCGGTAGGTCTTCTTGCCTTGCCCCAGGTCCAGCTCGACCTCGACCCAGTCGGTCGCGCGCGCCAGCGGCGAGGACGGCGTGCTGTCCCGGTCCTCCGGGTCGAAGGTCACCGGCGAGTAGTCGGCGACCTCGGGCAGTTCGACCGGCAGCATGCTGTCCGGCAGCGGATGGACCTGGCCGTCCTCGTCGTAGACGACCGGGAACGGCTCGCCCCAGTAGCGCTGGCGCGAGAACAGCCAATCGCGCAGCTTGTACTGGACGGTGCCGCGACCGTGGCCGTTCTCCTCCAGCCAGCCGATCATCGTCTTCTTGGCCTCGTCGACGCCCATGCCGTCCAGGAACCCCGAATTGATCGCGGGCCCGTCGCCGGTGAACGCCTTGCCGTCGAAGCCTTCCGTCGGCTGGACGGTACGGATGATCTCCAGGCCGAACTTCTCGGCGAACTCCCAGTCGCGAGTGTCCTGGCCGGGGACCGCCATGATCGCGCCGGTGCCGTAGCCCATCAGGACGTAGTCGGCGACGAAGACCGGGATGTCCTTGCCGTCGGCCGGATTCACCGCGTAGGAGCCGGTGAAGACGCCGGTCTTCTCCTTGTTCTCCTGACGGTCCAATTCGGACTTCCGCGCCGCTGCCGCACGGTAGGCGGCGATCGCTTCGGCGGGCGTCGCCGCGTCACCGGTCCAGCGGGCGTCGACACCTTCCGGCCAGGTGGCGGCGGTCAGTTCGTCGACCAGCGGATGCTCGGGCGCGACCACCAGATACGTGGCGCCGAACAGGGTGTCGGGGCGGGTGGTGAAGACCTCGATCTTCTGCTCGCCCGCCTCGAACGACACGCGCGCGCCGTGCGAGCGGCCGATCCAGTTGCGCTGCATGGACTTGACCTTCTCGGGCCAGTCCAGCAGGTCCAGGTCGTCGACCAGCCGGTCGGCGTAGGCGGTGATCCGCATCATCCACTGCCGCAGGTTGCGGCGGAAGACCGGGAAGTTGCCGCGCTCACTGCGGCCCTCGGAGGTGACCTCTTCGTTCGACAGCACCGTGCCCAGGCCGGGGCACCAGTTCACCGGCGCCTCGGACAGGTAGACCAGGCGATGCGAGTCGATGATCTTCAGCTGCTCGGCGCGGGTCAGCTCGCACCAGTTGCGGCCATCGGGCGTAGGACGCTTGTCCTGCGCGTACTCGGTCTCCAGCTCGACGATCGGCCGGGCCTTGCCCGCCTTCTCGTCGTACCAGGAGTTGTAGATCTGCAGGAAGATCCACTGGGTCCACTTGTAGTAGTCCGGGTCGATCGTCGAGATCCGGCGACGCTCGTCGTGCCCCAGGCCCAGGCGCCGGATCTGGCGCAGGTAGGTCTCCATGTTCTCTTCGGTCGTCTTGCGCGGGTGCTGCCCGGTCTGCACCGCGTACTGCTCGGCGGGCAGGCCGAAGGCGTCGAAGCCCATCGTGTGCAGCACGTTGCGGCCGATCATGCGGTGATACCGCGCGAAGACGTCGGTCGCGATGAAGCCCAGCGGATGTCCGACATGCAGGCCCGCGCCCGACGGGTACGGGAACATGTCCTGGACGAACAGCTTGTCCGACGGGACCTCTCCGCTCTCGTCCGCGAGCGGGCCCACCGGGTTCGGCGCGTGGTAGGTGCCGTGGTCGGACCAGTAGTCCTGCCAGCGCTGCTCGATCTGGCCCGCCAGCTCCGCGGTGTAGCGGTGCTGAGGTGCCGCGTCGGCGCCTTCGCTCGCCTGGTTCATCGCCGAAATCCTCCGTGCTCATCCACGTCAAGCCACTCCAGAAACAACTCGACCCCTCAGCCCGGAGGGCATGAGGGGTCGCCGCGCTGGTCCCGGCCGTTCGGCCGAGTTCAGCGCGGCAGGCTAAGGAGCAGCCGAGCCGTGTCCATATGGCCAGTTTAACGCGCTGGTCAAAGCCGTTCCGAGGGGACCGCCAGAGCGATGAACTGGGTCACCTGTGTCGCGGAGAAGTTGTTGTCACTGACCAGCACCAGACTGCGCTCGCCGTTCGGGAGCCGCGGCCCCCAGGTCATCCCTTCGACGTTGTCCACCGCGGACAGCTTGAAGTCCGCGAGGTCCGCGAGAAGGCGCTTCTTGACCGGCTTGACCTTCTTCGCGTCGGCGAGTGAGGGCGTGTTCAGGATGTTCGTGGCGCCCTTGGTGTCGATCTCGTAGATGCGGATTTTGTTGCCGACGCCGGTGACGAACGACCGCTCCATCACCAGGTAGCGCGTGGGATCGGCCTGGTCGACGGCCAGCAGCGACGAGATGCCGGTGGTCGCGAACGCGCCGGGCGGATTCGGCGACGCGAAGACCTTCTCCTGCGGGTACGCGTACTGCGCGAGGACCGGTCCGAACCGGGACTGCACGGTGATGCGCGAAAGGGCGCCCGATGTGGTGTTCGCCTCCGGGCCGTCCTGCAGCAGCGGGCCCTCGGCCGAGCTGGCGAGCAACGACCCGAAGCCCGCGTACGTGAGGCCTTCGAGAGCGAGGTTCTGCCGCGGTCCCGTCGTCTCGGTCATCTTCTCGTTGGCGGGGATCGGCAGGTCACGGACGTAGGAGCCGTCGCGCTCCGCCTCGCGGATGGACGGGTCGATCCGCGCCGCCGCCGACCGCTCGCCCTCCTGGGACCAGACGTAACGGCCGGTCCAGGGGTCGACACGCAGTTCTTCGGGGTCGATGGTCTGCATGTTCGGCGGCTGCGCGGGGTCGTTCTTGGCGAGCGGCGGGTACGGCGTGCCGTCGGGACGCAGGAGCGGCTTGGTGCCGGTGAAGGTGACCGGGCCGAGGCCCTTGGCGTCGAGGGAGAACTTCGCCGTGTAGAAGCGCGCCGGGTTGAGGGCGGACCGGTCGTCGCAGATCAGCGCGTACTCGCCGGTGCGGGGGTCGAAATCGATGCTGGACAGGCCGCCGACGACGGTGCCCTCGTAGGGCAGGGCGTTCGGGACGATCTGTTCCCCGATCAGGCGAAGCGGACGGTGACCCGCTTCGGCGGCGGGTGCGGCCATCAGGGTGAGGGGAACGGCCCCGATCAGGGCGGTGGCGATACTCCGCCATTTCAAGACGCGGCTGGACATGGCCTGTAGCACAGTCGATCAGGGTATCCGGCAGGTTGCCGGGACGTCACGCTTATCCTCGTGGAGTGTTCGTCATAGCGCTGGTCCCGATCGTGCTGGGTGTCCTCGTCGGCTGGGGTGGGTTCCTCGGCCTGCGCGAGAAGCTGCCGCGTGACCGCGGCGCCGGCGTGCGCACCGCCGCCACGATGCGCAGTGAGGACGCCTTCCGGCTCGGCAACAAGGTCGCCGGGGTCCCGACGCTGGCCGGCGGCGTGATCGCCGTGCTCGCGGGGATCGCCGCGCTGGTCATGCCGACGACGTTCGGGCTGCTGCTCGCCTCGTTCGTGGGCGTGGCCGGGATGATCGCGCTGGTCGCGGCCGGGGGAGTGCTCGGCAACCGTGCGGCCGCGACGGTGCCGGAGCCCGAGCCGGAGCGGCCCGCCGGATGCAGTGGCTGCGCCTGCGGCACCTGCGGCGTCTTCAAGAAGGCCGACACCGCCACCGCCTAGTTCCGCTGAAGGTCTCCCGGGTGGGTGGCCAGCAGCGCCAGCGGAATGCCCTGACGCCGCAGCACCTGACCCCACAGGTCGTGGTGCGGCGAAGCGAGGACGTCGCTGGGCAGCGCCGGGACGATCACCCAGTCGTCGCGTTCGATCTCGCTCGCCAGCTGGCCGGAGTCCCAGCCCGCGTATCCGGCGAAGACCCGCACCCCGCGGACCTTCGGCACCAGGATCTCGGGATCGGTGTCGAGGTCGACCAGCGCGACCGGGCCGCGGACGGCGATCACGCCGGGCACGCTGGCCGCCGTCTCACCGGTCCGCAGCGCGGCCAGGCACAACGCCGTCTTCTTCTCCACCGGACCGCCGACGAACACCGACTGCGGTTCGGCGACGTGCCCGCCCCAGTTGGGCAGCACGTCGTACACCGGGACGTCACTCGGCCGGTTGAGCACGACGCCGAGCGTTCCCTCGTCCCGGTGATCGATGACGAACACGACGGTCCGCCGGAAATTCGGATCGAACATCGTGGGGGCGGCGACCAGGAGCGTTCCCGGTTCGACCTCGGCGTCCGCTGGCACGTCCGCCATGATCCCACTTCGAGCGGAGACAAATCGTCCGGCTCTGGGAACAACAGCATCACGAGCACCGTTGGACACAACGGTCGATGCGCTTTCCGTGTCCCCCGGGCTCACTGAAGAACCGCCTTTGTGGAATACCGTCCGGCTGGAGCCACACTGCGCATAGCCGCCGAGAGGCGACCTCAAAGCGCATCGGCCACCTTTATAGGCTGGCGCCGTGACGACCACCGCCACGGCGCCCACCAGGGCGTACGTTCGCGACCGTGACTTCCGCCGTCTGCTGTTCACGCGGTTCTCCGCGCACTGGGGCAACGGCATGTACCAGGCGGGCCTGGCCGGAGCCGTCCTCTTCAACCCCGAACGCGCCGCCGACGCGCTCGCCATGGCGGGCGGGTTCGCGGCGTTGCTGCTGCCCTATTCGATCGTCGGCCCGTTCGCGGGTGCGCTGCTCGACCGTTGGGACCGCCGGAAGGTCCTGATCTTCGCGAGCCTTCTGCGCTCCTTCACCATCATCGCGACGGCCGTCGCCGTGGGCGCGGGAGCGGCGGGGATCGGGCTGTTCTCCCTGGCCCTGGCGTCCGAAGGCATCTCGCGGTTCATCGGCTCGGGGCTGTCGGCGTCGCTTCCGCACGTCGTCGAAGAGAAGTCCGTGGTCGCCGCGAACGCCTTCGCCGCGACCTGGGGTTCGGTGCTCGCCGTGGTCGGCGGTGGCTGCGCGATCGGCCTCCGGACGCTGACCGGCGCCGACGACGCCGGCTCCGCGTGGGTCACCGCCGTCGCCGCGCTGGGCGGGATCGGCGCCGCCGTCCTGGCCTCGGGGTTCGCGCGCGGGCTGCTCGGGCCGTCGGTGGTCGACGAACCGGCGAACCCGGCGCTCGCCGTCGCCCGAGGCCTGGCGGACGGCGCGAAGGCGGCCTGGCGGACGCCCAGCGTGACGGCCGGGTTCGTCGCGCTGTTCGCTCATCGCGCGTCGTACGGCATCTCGCTGCTGGTGACCGTGCTGTTGATGCGCAACCACTTCGCCGCCGGGATGACGGGGCTGGGCCAGATGGCGGCGTTCGCCGGCGCGGGGATCCTCGTCGCCGGACTGCTGACCGCCCGGCTGATCAAGCTGTTCGGCAGGGTCCGCGTCGTGGTGGGGGCGCTGGTGCTGGCAGCGGTCGCGCAGTCCGCGCTCGGCCTGCCGATGACGATCCCCACCGCGTTGCTCGCGGCGTTCCTGGTGACCGGGGCCGGGCAGGTGCTGAAACTCTGCGTCGATTCCTCGGTCCAGCTCGACGTCGCAGACGAAGCGAGAGGACGGGTCTTCGCGCTCTACGACACGCTTTTCAACATCACCCAGGTCGTCGCGGTCTCGCTGGCCGCGACGGTGATCCCGGCCGACGGCCGCTCGCCGGGACTCCTGATCACGGCGGCCGTCCTCTACCTCGTGGGCGCCGCCGGATACCTGCTCGCGGCGCGAAAAGGGAGAACTGCTGATAAGGCTCCGCCCTTGGCATTAGGGTGACGCTTACCGACACCGGGTGGCGTATGCCCGGGATCAAGCACTCGCGGGGGCTCAAGTGACGACGGCCGGCGACGACAGCGCACGCCTCGAAGCGCGCAATGCCGCCATGAAGGACCAGGTCGACACGCTGCTCGAACAGTTCGAGCGGCAGACGGCCCAGCTCCGGGACGCGCAGGAAGCCGCTTCGCAGACGTCGGCGACGGTGGTCTCGCAGGACGGCCTCGTCCGCGCCACCATCGACGCGACCGGCACGCTCGCCAAGCTGGAGATCCAGCCGAACGCTTTCGAGCGCACCAATCCCGCGCAGCTGGCCAACACGGTGCTGACGCTGGTCCGTCAGGGATCGTTGCAGGTCAAGCAGCAGGTCGCCGACCTGATGGCCCCGATCACCGAAGGGCTGCCGGACCTGTCGGACCTCATCGAAGGCGCGCCTTCACTCCAGGGGCTGATGCCGGCGATCCCCGACTTCCTCGCGGAAGAGGAGGAGACGGCCGCGCCCGCGAAGTCCGACGAAGACTTCGACGCCCCGCTGATGATCAAGGACGACGCCCCGCCGCCTCCTCCGTCCGCCCCTCCCGCGCCGCCGACGCCGAAACCGGTTCCGAAACGGGTGCGTCAGCAGGACGACGATGAGGAAGAGCCGCCCTCGAGCTGGCTGACCAGGGGGGTCTGATGCCGAACGGTGGGGGTGGAGCCGGGTTCACCGCGGATCCGGAAGCGGTGAAGACGGCCGCTGCCAAACTGGGGATCGCGGCGGACCAGCTGGACGAAGCGGGCAAGGAACTGCTGGCCGCGATGAACTCGCTGGGCCAGTGCTGGGGCAACGACGACGCGGGCAAGGAGTTCGCGAAGGACTACGAGCCCGGCGCGCAGGGATCGTCCGAAGGGTTCGCGAACGTCGTCGAGGCGCTGCGGGGCATGCAGCACAACGTCGAACGGTCGATGACCGCGTTCACGAACGCCGAGGAAGAGATCAAGTCGACGCTGGACAAGAAGGTCTAGCGCCGTGGGTATGGAGATGCCCGACGCGGTCAAGTGGCTCTTGCCGATCGTCGTCGGGGAAAGCTGGCCCGAAGGCGACGAGGACAAGCTCCGCGAACTACGCGACGCCTGGCACAACGCTTCGAAGGCGATTCAGCCGATCGCCGACACCGCGACCAAGGGCGCCACCGAGGTCCTGGGCGGCTGGAGCGGACAGGGTGCGGAGAAGTTCGCCGAGGCCTGGAAGAAGTTCGTCGAGGGCGACGAGGCGTACTTCAAGTCGCTGGCCGATTCCTCGAAGGCACTCGGCGACTCGTGCAACGCGACCGCGCTGGACGTCGAGTACACGAAGTACATGATCATCATCTCGCTGGTGATCCTGGCCGCGCAGATCGTCGCGATGATCGCGGCCGCGGCGGTGACGTTCGGCGGGTCGACGGCCGGGATCGCGCCGGCCCAGATCGCCACCCGCATGACCGTCCAGATGATCTTCCGGCAGCTGATGCAGAAGCTCGCGCAGGAAGGCTTCAAGAAGGTCGCGAAGGAACTCCTGGAGAAGCTTCTCAAGGAGGGCCTGAAGAAGATCGGCAAGGAGGTCCTGCAGAACACGGCGATGAACCTCGCCATGGACGCGGGCATCCAGGGCCTCCAGATGGCCAAGGGCGACCGCGACAGCTGGGACTTCAGCAAGACCAAGGATTCCGCGATCAGCGGCGCCGTCGACGGCGTGGTCGGCGCGGGCAGCAGCAGTATCGGCAAGGGCGCCACCAAGGGGCTTTCCGACAGCGTCGGCGGCCAGATCGTCGACAGCGCGGCGCGCGGTGCCGTGCGCGGCGCGGCCGAAGGGGTCGCCAGCACGGTCGGGCAGGCCGCCGTCACCGGTGACCTGGACAAGCTTTCGGCCAAGGACGTCCTGATGGGCGCTTCCGGTGGAGCGGTCGGCGGTGGTGTCGACGGGGCGAAGAGCCAGATCGGCGACATCAAGGCCGCGAACACGCCAGGCGCCTCGGCGGGCGACGGTCCTTCCACGCCCGATGTGGATTCCGGGGATTCGGGGACGCCTTCGCGTACTCCGGGGTCTTCGGACTCGGGCACTTCGTCGGAGTCACGCTCTTCGTCGAACTCGGGCTCCTCCTCGGACTCAGGCACTTCGTCGGACTCGCGTTCTTCGTCGGACTCGGGCTCTTCGGACTCGAGCACTTCATCGGACTCGCGTTCTTCTTCGGATTCCGGAACCTCTTCGCGGTCGGACTCTTCCTCGGACCCGGCACCACGGTCCACTTCGGACAGTCAGGCGGCTTCGAGCCGCGGTTCGGACGGCTCCGCTGATCCGCAGCCGCGCTCCGAGAGCGGTCCGCAGCGGACGGCGGACAACGACCGGATCAGCCAGTCCTCGACGCAGGCCCCGGAACGTCCGGCCGACGCCCCGGCGAACACCGGTGACGGTCAGCGTCCGGCGCAGACCCACCAGAACGCCCCGGCGGCCGCCGCCGACAACGGATCCGGTCAGCAGCAGCAGGCCGCGGCGGGTAATCAGCAGCAGGCACCCGCCGCCCAGTCGCAGGCGCCGGCACAGACACCCGCGGCCAGCCCTGCGCCGAGCCCGTCACAGGGACCCGCGGCCAGTCCGGCGCCGAGCCCGTCTCACAATCCTTCGCAGTCCAGCGCGATGCCGCCCGCTGCTTCCTCTTCGACGGGTGCGCCGTCGAGTTCGGGCGGGTACGGCATGGCGTCGAACCCGGGTTCGACCTCGCCCGCTCCGTCGGGTGGCTACGGCATGGCGCCCGGCGGCAACGGGCCCACCCCCGGCGGTGGTTTCCCGCCTCCCGGGCACGATCCGTCCCGGCCCGTCCGGCCGAACGACAGCGTCCAGGCAGCGGGTTTCGCGGGCAACGGCGGACCGCAGCAGCCGCGTTTCGACCAGCCGCCCGCCCCGATGCCCTTCCAGGGCCAGCAGCCGATGCAGCCGCCGCCTCCGGGTGGTTTCGCGCCGCCTCCGCCACCGCCTCCCGGTGGTGGTGGCGCCATGCCGCCGCGAGGACCGCAGGGGCAGCCCGGTCCGATGGGCCCGCGTCCGCCGCAGCAACATCCCGGTCAGGGTGGATATCCGCAGGACCGCGGGCCGCGTCAGCGTCCTCAGCAACCGCCGCAGCCCCCTGGTCCGCAGGGTCCGCCTCGGCCGCCCCAGGGGTATCAGGGCAGGCCCGGACCTGGTCCGGGCCCGAACGGCGGGGTCCCGCCGCGTCCGCAGACACCTCCGCCCGGTCCGCCTCCGGGCAACCGCGGCCCGGCGGGCTATCAGCCGCCTCCGCCGCGGCCCCAGCAGCCGGGCAACGGTCCGTTCCCCGGCAACCGCGGTCCCGTGCCGCCGCCACCCGGTCACCAGTCCGGTCACCACCCCGGCCGGCCGGGGCATCCGGGACAGCAGCCCGGCAGGCCGATGCCGCCCGGCGCCGAGCCGCCACGTTTCGGTGGTCCGCAGCGTCCGCCGCAGGTCCCGGCACCGCGCCCCGGCCACGACGGGAACGCGGGCCCCCAGCAGCCGCAGCGTCCGCAGCAGCAGCCTCCGGTGCGGCCGGTGGAGCACGCGCCGCAGCAGGCACCTCAGGACCGCGGCGGGAACGTCCTGCCCAAGGACACCGAGCTTCCGAAGGACACCGAGGCTCCCAAGGACACGAACGTCCCGAAGGACACCGAGCTCCCGAAGGACGTCGAGTCCCCGAAGGACACTGAGGCGCCCCAGGACGTCACTCCCGACGACAGGACCACGGTCGACGAGCCGTACCTGACGGATCCGGACTTCCACACGGACGATCCCGCCGCCTACCGCGCGCTCGCCGAGACGCAGATCGACAAGCGCGGTTTCGACAAGGACACCGGGGAAGCGCGGAGCGAACAGGTCCGCCGCGAAGGTCTAGCCAAACGCGACGCCCACGAAGATCCGCGCGTCAAGGAGATGTCGGATCAGGGCGCCTACGCGGTGCACAGCTACACGCGCACCGACATGGCCGAGCGGATCACGCATGCCCAGCGGCACGGCGGCGCGGAGCTGGAAGCGCTGCGTCCGCATATCGAGGCGATCACGTCCGGTCTCAACGAGATGCCCGCCTACGAGGGGCTCGTCTCGCGGCGGGTGAACTTCAACGGCAACGAGAGCGCGATCCGGGCCTTCCTCGAAGCGCACGCCAAGGGCCAGGTCATCGTCGACCCGCAGATGCTGAGCACGTCGCGGGTCACCCCCGAACATCCGCACAGCAACTTCCCCGGCGAAGTCGAGATGCGCATCCAGTCGAAGACCGGGCGCCACATCGAGGACCTCGCCTCGAAGAAGGAAGAACGCGAAGTCCTGATGAAGTCGGCGACGCAGCTGCGCGTCACCGACGTCAAGATGGGCCCGGGGCATCCCGAGCACCCGGACTACAAGAAGCGCCTCGATGACGGATCGCCCAACGAACTGCCGAAGTGGATCGTCGAATGCGAAGAGGTCGTCGCCGGTGACGACGGCCATCTGAGCCCGGACGAGGTCCACCAGAAGGTCGCCGAGCGGCGCGACTACAACAACGCCGTGCAGGAACGGTTGGCGCAGGAAGCCGCCGACCAGGAAGCCCAGCTGCGTCGCGAGCACCCGGAGCTGTTCCAGGGCCAGGGCCTCGCGGGGCTCGAAACCAAGCTGGCCGACGGCAAGGGCGGCTGGATCGACGCCACCGACGCCCCGGTCCGGGACGCCCCCGAGCCGCCGAAGGAGCACGCTCCCGACGGCGGCTGGTCCGAGCTGGCGAAGCCGCTCGAAGAGGGCGGGACGCCGGTCATCCACGCCGGTTCGACCGAGACGCCGCACCAGCAGGTCCGGCTGGTCATGGACGAGATCCCCGCGATCGGCGAGGCCAACACGCGCAACTACTACGCGCCCGAGTCGTGGAAGGACGGCTACCAGACGAACTCGGCCGAGGCGCTGGTCGCGTTCGAAGACCGGATGAACGGCGGCGACTCGGTCGCCGCGCCGTCGACCGGCGGTTCACCGCTGCAGCACGTCAGCGACCGGCTCGGCGGGCAGTGGTCGGATCGGAACGGTTTCGCCGATATCGCACGTGAGCTGGGCGAACGTCCGGTCGGCGCGCGGACCGCGGTGGCGTTCGAGCATCACGCCGCCGCCGATCCGAACGCGCCGGAGGGCTCGCCGCGGTCCAAGGACCGGATCGAGACCCGGATCGTCGCCGCGGTGAACACGCCGCACGGCGTGGTCTTCGCCGACCCGATGACCGGGCGGCTCGCGACGCTGCCCGACGATCCGACGTCGATCAAGGCGATGCCGATGGGCGGCGGCGACGCCCCGCACACGCCGGAAACGCCGCACACCGACAGGTCCGCCGACTCCGAAACCCCCGTCCAGGAGCAGGCGCCCAAGACCGAACTCGACATCGCCGAGCGGCTCAAGGGCCCGGAAGAAACTCCCACGCGAGTCGACGAGAGCTACCTCTCCGACGACGGCTTCCGTGGCACGCCGGAGGATCACAAGAGCCTCCGTGACCGTTACGACAGCGCCGAACTCGCCGAACAGGCTCGCGAAAAGGCGCTCAAGCGGCTCGAAGCCAGCCCGCTGAAGGACCGCGTCTCCCCTGAGGCCGCCGAAGCGATCTACTCCTACTCGCGCGAACACGCGTACGCGATCAACGACGCGAACCGCCGGGGTGAAGCGCACCCCGACTTCGAGAACGCCCAGCGCAGCACCAGGGCGATCGTCGGCGCGCTCAACGAGCTGCCGGACTTCCACGGCGAGGCCATCCGCGGCATCGACACCAAGGGTGACATGCGGGCCGCCGCGATCATGGCGGCGCACTACGAACCCGGCCAGACCGTCCCCGAGCCGACGATGACCAGCTCGACCATCAAGACTTCGTCGGACACGAAGTCGAAGTTCGGCGAAGACGTCGAGATCCACATCGTCTCGAAGACGGGCAAGGACGTCTCGTCGCTCGCCGAAAACCCGCGCGAGAACGAGGCCATCAACAAGCCGGCCACGCAGCTTTACGTGCACAGCAAGGAGTTCAAGACTCCGCCGCTGGTCGACCGGCCGAAGTGGGTCATCCACGCCGAAGAGGTCACGCCCGGCGACCCGCGCTACCTCGACCCCGAGACCGCCAAGCAGAAGATGGACGAGCGGCGGGCCCGGCACGCCGCGGAGGCGCCGGAACTCGCGCGTCTGGCCCAGGCGCAGTCGATGGCGCGCCTCGGCGGCTTCGACGAGCCGCAGACTCCGCACTTCTCCACGGAGAACCCGGCGGACCACGGCGTCGCGGACGTCGAAAAGGGGCCCGAGTACGGCGACCAGCCAGCTCAAGACCACTCGGCCACCGACGACACGCTCGAACTGCCTGCCCCCGAGCGGGACTACTCGTCGATGGCGGTCGCGACGAACCCGCCGAGCGAACCGGCGATCCACGCCGGCTCGGCGAGCCCCGCGCAGCAGGCCGCGTACCTCGCCGACCGGCACCCGCGGCTCGGCGAGGTCAACCCGCATTTCAACGACCCCGACGCGTTGGCGAACGGCTACCGCTCCAACTGCACCCGCACGCCGGGCGCGTACATGGACCGGCTGAACGGCATCGACTCGACCGCCGAACCGCTGCTCGTCCACGAGATGGACAGCCGGGGCACGCTGGAGCACGTCGAAGAGCGGTTCGGCGGGGAGTTCTCCGACCGCGCCGACTACGACACCGTCATCCGCGAGATGCGGGACATGCCGACCGATCACCACGCGGTCGTGGCGGTGAAGTACCTCGACGAGAACGGCGTCGAGCGCGGGCACGTCGCGATGGTGGCGAATACGCGGGACGGCGTCGCGTTCATCGACCCGCAGTCCGGCGCGCTGATGAACCTGCCGCAGCCGCCGCTGGGCGTGAAGCTGATGCACGTCGGCGTCCCGGAAGGCCCGGCCGCGCAGCCCGTCGACCCGCGGATCGCGTTCGCCAGGGATGACACGCCCGACGTGCCGCCGTCGAGGATCGGGCCGGACGGCCGTCCGATCGTGACACCGCCGCTCGACGCGGGCTACGGCATGGCGCACGACGAGCAGCCACCGGGCGACCGGGCCGAGGCCGAGCGGTTCCTGAACGATCCCGAGGTCGCGGCCGCGGTGGACGGGCTGGACCCGGACAAGAAGCGGGCCGTCCACGAGGACGAAAACGGGGTCAAGCACGACGTCGGGCCGATGCGGGACTTAATCCGCGAGCATCTGCCCGCGCATCCGGAGCTCGTCCGGCTGATGGAGCATCCGGACAACGCGTACCTGCGGGCTTCGCTGCTGAACAACCCGATGACCATCGGCAGCCTGCTGCTGCACCCGGAGGCCATCCCGATCCTCGAAGACGCCCTGCGTGACGTCGAGGAACGCGGCTACCAGATGATCGACGACGTCCGTGAGGACGGTCCCGGCGACACTCCGCTGACCCAGGAGCAGCGGGACCTCGCGAACGCGGCGGCGGATATCGCCGCCGACGTGGAGCCCGGCGATCAGTACCACGCCGGCTTCGATCGCGCGGACAAGGGCGATCCCGGGAAGATCCAGGAATTCCTGGACGCCGAGCGGGAGGCATGGCCGCGGAATCAGGGCGACCTCAACCGGATCGCCGAACGGATCGCGGAGGAGAACAACGGTGACGCGTCGGGCAGGCCCGGTCCGAAGGACGACGACCGCGCGAAGGCGAAGATCGCGGGCTACGACGGAGACGCGTCGAAACTGACCGACCTGGTGGGCGTGAAAATCCAGTTCGACACGCTGGCCGACGTCTACAACGCGCTGAGCGCGGTGATGGACGATCCGGACCTCCGGATCGTCAGCTTCGACGACCGGTTCGCGAATCCGCAGGACAGCGGATACCGCGATCTGCAGATGAACGTCCGGCTGCCGAACGGGCACGTCGCCGAACTGCGGCTGCACCTGAAGCACATCGACACCGTGTCGGCCTACGAGCACGCCTTGTACGAGGTCCGCCGCGACTTCCCGACGTACAACCGGACACTGGACGAGAACAACAAGAAGAGGTTGTCCCCGGAACAGGCCCTGCTGGAAGCCGCGTTGATGGACCGGGTCCGGGAGAAGTTCATGGCCGGTCTCCGCAAGGGCCTGCCTCCTGAGGAGAACACGTGATCCAGACGCCGTCCTTCTACACGTACTTCGGGAAGACCTACCGCGTCGAGTCGACCCCGGACGGAGGCCTGACCGGCTTTCTCCTCAATCCACGCACCGGCGAGTTCGACGAAAAGCCGGAGCACGTGCGTGAGGTCATGTGGGCGATGGCGAGTTCGGACATCAGCAAGGTGTCCGAAGAGAAGTTCGTCCAGGAGACCGAGCGCGCCCGTGCGTACGAGCTCAAGGGCGGCGGTCCGATCTTCGCGCTCTACGAGACCATCGACGGCCTGTACGCGCAGGCCAAGCGCGAAAACCGTCGCGTGGAACCGCAGGAATCGGCCTTGATCAAGTCGCTGCGCCAACGCACCTTCAAGATGTGGGAGGACGAGCTGGCCCGCCGCGCCGCCGGTGAGCCGCCGTCGTTCCGGGCGGAACCACGTTTCCCGAACCGGGCGCGATGATTCACGTGGAACAACTCACCCCCGAACAACAACGCGGGCTGCTGATCGAAATCGGCAAGCTCATCCGCTCGGGTGTCGCCGACGCGGCGCATCCGGCTGTCGCCGATTTCCGGCAGGCCGGGGAGCACACCGAACTCGAGGGCCACAACTGCGCGCCCGCGCCCGAGCTGAACGATCTCTTCGGCAGGCTTCGCACCGGCATGTACACGACCGGCCGGGGGACCTGGTTGCAGTCGCGTTTCACGCTGAAACCCGACGGCACCTTCGACTTCGACTTCACCCTCGACGACGAGCCGGCGTGGATCGAGCCACCGGGGACTTCGGTGTACCCGGACGAGCTGGCCGCGTTCCCGCGCGAGGACGAGCACGTCCCGGACTGGTGGCGGCTGCGCGCGCAGCTTCCGTTGCGCGTCGAGTTCCGGCACGCCCGGATCGTCGACGCGTACACCGAGGGCGAGCCGCCCGTGGTGGACAGACCGGAGCTCGACGAGTCCGAAGCGCCGCTGGTCGCGCAGTATCTCGAGCGTGAGCCGGCGATCCTCTCCGGCAGCGGGCTCGGCAAGGACGTCTTCGATCCCGAGGCCGACGGCGACGTCCCGGAGAGCTACCACACCGACGGCACCTGGATCTGGCACGCGTCCGTGCCGCACTACCTGCGGAAATACGGGATACCGCCGGAGCCGGACCTGGTCGAGCACATCCGGGGCCAGCGGTTCCAGCCGCCGTACGTCGAGCACCTCGTGCGGCGGACGGCCGAAGCGGATCTGCTCGGCAAACCGCGGCCGAGACCGGGCCGCTCCGACGTCAAGAAGACCGAGGGCGACATCGCCGCGGAGCTGGAGACGTCGCCGAATCCGGCACTGACCGACGAAGAGCTCCTGGTCGTGCTGGTCAGCAGGCTCGGCGAGCACGCCGTCTGGCCGGAGGCCTACCGCATCGGCGACCGCGCGGACGGCGCCTGGTGCCTCAACTTCACCGAGAAGGGCTGGGAGGTCGCGGCCTACTCGGGCGGCGCCCCCGTGTCGCCGAAGTACTTCGACAAGCTCGAAGACGCGTCGCATCAGCTCCTCGGCGCGGTTCTGCTGCATCCGGCGAGGATGACCGCCGGACACGAGACGCCACTGGAGACGGCGAAGGAACTCGCCGACTGGCCGGTGCAGGCGGCGCCGGGTGAGCCTCCCCTCACCTTGCTCCGCAACAAGCGCGTGAGCCGGATGGTCGCCGGTACGGTCGTACTGCGGTTCGGTGAGGAAACCGGCAATCTGGTTCACCACGGAGGGGTACGGTTCGCCACGACGTCCCTGCCGCTGGAACGGGAGCGTGTCGGTGGGACCTACCGGCTGCGACGCCCGCTCCACGTGATCATCGGTGTCACCGTCCCGTGGGCGAACATGCCCGGCGGGGCGGTGGCCTACGTGCTCCCGAGGACCATCGCCGAGCACGTGTCCGACGGCAGCCTGGAGAGGATCGAGTAGGTGGAATCGGCGGAAGCGGTAGCCAAGGTCGAAGAGTGGCTGCGCGCGGTCCACGGTCCGGACGTGTCCGAACCGGGCGGCGCCGGCCTGCGCGTGAACCACGAGAAGGTCCTGCGCATCCCCGAGGGCTGGTCTGTCCCCTACAACACGATCGCCTTCCTCGACGAGGGTCATGCCGAGAAGGAGATCTTCCCGCCGCCGTCGGTGATCGTCCGCGAACCGGACGGCGAGCTGCGCCAGGCGCATCCGCAGCCCGGCGGGCTCAGCGTCCCGGTCGCGTTCCCGGGCCAGGAGGCCTGGCGCGAGGTCGTCGACCCGGAGTACGCCAAGGCAGGGCTCGGTGACCTCGGTGTCCCGCCACCGGTCGTCGCGGGCTGGGTCAAGGTCAACGCGGAAGGCGTGCAGACCGGGGAAGAACGGGAGAACCCGGAGTACAAGGCCGGTCCGGTCCGCCGCGGCTACCCGAAGCCGGAGAACAAGCTCGAAACGCTGCTGTCGTTCGCCAGCGTCGGCTGGCTGACCAGGGAACAGCTGCTCGTCGGGCTGCTGCGCTGTGAGGTCTACGTCCCGCTCGACCTGGCGTCGGGCAAGACGGAGCGGTTCTATTTCAACGAGGAACGCGCCGAGCTGAGGGTGTTCAGCTCGACCAGGAACCTCCCGTCCCGGGAACACGGGTACTGGAAGGTCGACATCGCCACCCTCGCCGGTTACGAGAGCCCGCCGAACCTGGTGATCAACGGTGGTCCCGCGACGTTCGAGGACGTCAGCGGCGCCGAGCTCGCCGAGACCGCGCTCCGGTTCCCGCGCCGGGGCCCCGGCGTCGACGTCAACGAGCGCTGCCCGGAGGCGGACCCGGAGCTGGAGGCGCTCGCCGCCGACACCGCCGCGAAGATGGGCCTGTCCGAACCGGTGAAGCCGCCGCTGGCCGCCGCCGAACGGGCACGCCGCCGCGGGTTCGAGCTGAGTGCCGAAGAGTGCCAGAAGACCGTCCTCGGTCAGTCGTGGCTGGCGCGGCTCCGGCAACCGGAACCACCTCGCGGCCGTCCGAACGACCTGCGGGCCAACGGGCTGGCGCCCGCCTACGACAACGAGGGGCAGATCGAGCCTCGCCTGGACACCTTCGGCAAGTACTTCGAGCGAGACCGTTCCAGCGCGCGTTACGGCTGGCAGCGCGTCACGGGAGCGTACGTCGGCTTCGCGCTCGGTGAGGCGCTCGGCGCGGCCGTCGACCGGATGCGGCTCGACGAGATCCACAACACCTACGGCCCCGACGGGGTCACCGATCTGCCGATCGCGTTCGACCTGCCCGGCCGGATCGGGCCGCTCACCCAGCGGCTGCTGTTCTACACCGAGGCCGTGATCCGCAGCCCGCATCGCGAGCAGCCGGAGAACCGCGACGCCGAGAAGGCGCTCGGGACGGTCGCGCGCAATTCGCTGATGCGCTGGCTGCACACCCAGGGCGCGCCGCTGGACAACGCCGACGGCTGGCTCGTCAAGGTGCCGGAACTCCGTGTCCGCCGCACCCCGGACGACGCCGAACTGAACGCCTATCACGCGCTGGCGACCATCTCGCCGACGGCGATGCCCATGAGCGGCCCGGACGCGCTGGTCGCGGCGCTGCCGGCGGCGATGACCGCGGCCGGGCCGGGAAGCGCGATGAGCGGCGGCGTCCGCCAGGCGGTGCGCGACCTCGTCGCGGTGACCCATCCGGGCGAGGTCGACGTCGAAGCGGCGACCTACCTGACCTGGCTGTTCGAACCCGCGCTGACCTCGGAGGCGTTCAGCTACCCGGTCTGGAACACCTCCCGGGAGATCTTCAGCGACCAGAACCCGCACCAGCGGGGACCGGTCTGGGCGGATCTCAAGGCGATGGTCGCGGAATCGGTGCCGTTCTTCGGCAAGCACGGCCTGCCTGACCTGCGGGTCCCGGAGCTGATCGGCGACGGCAAGGGCACGCTTTCGGTGCTGGGCCGCGCGTTCGCGGCGCTGTCCGGCTTCGAGAACTACCCGGAGCAGGCGCTGCTGCGGGCGGTCAACCACTCGGGCCGCAGCGCGATCACCGGTGCCATCGCGGGCGCCCTGCTCGGCGCCCGCACCGGCATCCCGGGGCTGCCGCAGAAGTGGGTCGAGCAGCTGGAACTGCGCTACCTGGTGGAGAACATCGCCACGGACGCGTTCTGGCACTTCGACCGCCACTCGGCGCTGCACGAGGTCGACGGCTGGGCCCAGCGGTATCCGCGCTGGTGAACGGAATGGGGACGATGAACGAAGAGGAAGCCGTCAGCCGCGTCGAGGAATGGCTGGCGGGCCGAGGCGGGGAGGGCACCGGCGCGTTGCGGGTCCGCCGCGACTACGTCGTGCGCGCGACCGACGGCTGGAACGTCACCTACAACACCGTCGGCTGGCTCGACGGGACCGACCCCGGCGCCGGCCTGTTCCCCAGCCCGGTCGCCTTCGTCCCGGACGACGGCGGCGAAATCCGCCTCGACCTGGAGCTGATGGCCGTCTCGGCGGCCGGCGGCGACAGTGACGCCTTCACCCGGTGGGCCGAGGTCGTCGATCCCGAGTTCGATCCGGACGCGGTCCCCGGTCTGCCCGTGCCGAAGGCGGCGATCCTGCGCTGGGAGCAGCACACGCTGTTCGGCGAGCCGACCGGCGCGGTCCGCGCGAACCCCGAGCACCGCCCTGGGCCGCGGTTCTCCGGCCGCCCGGCACCGGAAAGCCCGGTCGAGACGCTGCTCGGTTACCTCCGCGTCGAGTGGATCACGCCGGAGGAGTTCGTCCACTGGATGCTCGACCTCGAGGTGCTTGCCCCGGCGAAGGACGGCCACCTGCAGGTCCGCGACTTCGGTGACGCGGGCGTGCGCTTCGTCGTCTACACCTCCGAGGCCCAGATCCCGTCGGAGTACACGGTGTGGCAGCGGGTCCAGCCCCGCGTGCTCCTGCGGCGGGCCAAGGACAACCCCGGAGTCGGCCTGCTGGTCAACCCCGGCCGTCCGGAGACCTTCAACGTCTACCCGGAGACGCTGCGACAGGTCGCCGACCTCGACCTCCCGGCAGGCACCGAGCGTCCCGAGTCCGTCGGGCGCCCCGCGTACTTCAGCGGGGAGTACGAAGGCGCCGCCGTCGCGAACCTGCGGAGCCTCGTCGACCAGGCCAGGGACAACGGCTACCCCCTGAGCAGCGAAGAGCTCACCCGCTACGTCCACGCCGCGACGCTGTCGTTCGAGCGCTCCCGGGCGAAGTACGACGGCCGCCCGCTGCCGGAACTGCCCGAAGACCTGTTCGCCAACGGCCTCGTGACGCACTTCTACGACAACGGCGAACCGCGCCCGAGCGCTTGGACGTTCGGGAAGTTCTACGACCCGACGCTTCCCGTCGGCAGCTTCGCGTACCCGCGGCTTCTCGGCGCGTACGTCGGCTTCGCGCTCGGAGACGCACTGGGCTCGGGCGCCGATCCCGCCGACGGCTTGCCGCTCGGCGGGCTGACCCGGCAACTGCTGTTCCACACCGAATCGGTGATCCGCGGCCTGGACCCGACCCCGGACAAGCCCGAGATCCCGGCGTCGCTGCCCGCGGGCGGACGACCGGACGGCTGGGTCGCCAAGGCCACCGAAGGCGCGGGTCCACCCCCCGCGGAGTTCTCGGCCATGCTGGTGACCGCGCTCGCCGCGACGGTGACCGGCGGGGTGCAAGGCCCCGCCGACAGCACGTTCTACGCGATGAAGGTCGTCCGCGAACTGGTCGGATCCGCGGCGGGACACGAGGTCGTCCACGGCGCCGAACTGCTGGTGAACGTGTTCCGCGCCCAGCTCGCCGCCCGGAACGGCGAACCGGCGGTCGCGAACTTCCTCGAAGGCTTCGACGAGTACAGCGGTGAGGTCGGCGAGCTGGTCAAGACCGTGCTCGACCTCAGGAACGACATCGGCGGGGACGACGTCGAGCAGTTCGACAGCATCGGGGACGGCCGGACGCCGCTTTCGGTGCTCGGCCGGGCGCTGTTCGCCGCCGCGAAACGCGGCTACGACGCCGAAGCTGCGCTGGCGCTGGCCGCTCGCGGCGGCACGGTGACCGCGGCGCTGACCGGAGCGATGGTGGGCGCCAGGCTCACCGTGCCGGGTCTGCCGGAGTCCTGGCTCGCCGCGTACGCCGACCTCGGCGTCGTCGACGCCATGGCGGGCGACGCGTATTACTACTTCAACCGCTTCGGCCTGCCCCGCGAGCCCGAAGAGCGGCGGCGCTGGGACGCGAAACGGTATCCACGAGGAGATCAGTAGAGAAATGCGCGAGTGGCTTCAACATCCGGCGACCAGGTCGCGGCTGCGCGGCAGCCTCTTCGCCGGGGCGATCGGCGACGCGCTCGGTGCGAAGACCGAGTTCGACTCGATCGACCGCATCCGGGAGATCGCCGGACCCGCCGGGATCACCGACCTCATCCCGGCGTACGGCGGCGTCGGGCGGATCACCGACGACACCCAGATGACGCTGTTCACCCTGGAAGGCCTGATCAGAGCCCATTTCTCCGGCCGGAGGCAGCAGGGGACCTTTGCTCACGGCCGGAGGCAGCAGGGGACCTTTGCTACCGCTGCTACCGCTGCTACCGCGCACGGAACCGAGCCCGTCGAGCAGTCCTTGCAGCTGGCCTACCAGCGCTGGCTGCATACCCAGGGCGTCTCGTGGGAGCGCGCCCGCGGCCCGCACGACACGAGCGCGGAGCCGGACGGCTGGCTGATCACGAACCGTGAGCTGTTCAGCCGCCGCGCGCCCGGCCTCACCTGCTTCGGCGAGCTGGAGGCCTACGGCAGGACCGGCGTACGCGCCGGCATGGACAAGCCGGTGAACAACTCGAAGGGCTGCGGCGGGATCATGCGCGCCGCGCCGGTCGCGTTGTGGTCGGACGACCTGGCCGAGGTGTTCCGGCTCGGCGCCGAGAGCGCGGCCCTGACGCACGGTCACCCGAGCGGGTATCTCTCGTCGGGTGCTTTCGCCGTGATCGTGCGCGAACTGCTGGTCGGGAAACCGCTTCTCGACGCCATCACGACCGCCCGTGCCGAGCTGGAGAAGTACCGGGGGCACGAAGAGCAGAGCGTCGCGCTCGACCAGGCGCTCGCCCTGGCCGAGGAAGGCGCCCCGACGCCGGAGAAGCTCGAGACGCTCGGGCAGGGGAACATCGGCGAAACCGCGCTCTCCATGTCCGTTTACGTCGCACTGACCACTACGGACGCGAACACCGCCCTGCTCGCGTCGGTGAACCACAGCGGCGACAGCGACTCGACGGGTTCGATCTGCGGGAACCTCGTCGGCGCGATGTACGGCGAACAGGCCTTGCGGACGGACTGGCTCGAGAAGCTGGAACTGAGCGAAGTGATCGGACAGCTGGCGGACGATGCGCTCGCGGAGTTCGGCGGGAACGCCCCGGGTGACGACCGGTGGTACGTCCGCTATCCGGCCCACTAGATTTACCCCCGGTTTGGGGAACTTGGGGAGGGACACATAGTGCGTTACCGGGTTCAAGCGGCGGAGCGGCCGGATGGCCTGTACGCCGTCTGGGGGGACACCGTCTTCGCGGCCCAGCGGTCGACCGAAGACGGCACGCTGCTGCTCATCGCGCCGCCGGGGGAAGCGGCGCCCGAGGGTTTCGATCGCGACTGGAACGGCCGCCCGGCCCGTGTCGTGCTGAACGGCGAGGTCGGCGCGACCTTCAGCCTCCAGTCGTACGGCCGGTTCGACGACGAGCACTTCCAGATCGCGCCGAACACCGGCGGCGGCGACCTGACCTTGCGCTGGGCCGGCGAGGACGCGGCCCGCGCGGCCGAACTCGGCCTGACGGACTTCTCGACCACCGCCTCGCCGTCGCGGCTGACGGCGTTGTGGCAGACCCGGCACGACTTCGTCGAGACGCCGGAAGCCCGGCCGGAGATCGGCACGGGTGACCAGGGCGCGCTGCTGCGGGCCATCGGCCGGACCCTGCTGCGGGTGCTGCCGCCGGGCTGGCAGCGCGTCGGCGCCCAGTTCCGGCAGGTCGGCGACTACTCCGAACTCGAGGTCCGCTCGGTCGGCGACGAGGGCAACGGCCCGGTGTCGGTGTCGATCGCGGCTCCGCCGGAGCTCGGTTCGCTCTTCGCGCGGTTGCGCGCGGCGATGCACCAGCCCGAGACCGGCACCTGGTTCCAGGGCACGTTCACCCTCGACGCGGAATCGCATTTCGACTTCGACTTCGACGCCGAGCAGGAACCGACCTGGCGGCTGGCGCCGAACGAGGGCGGGAAGCCGTCGCCGCGCGCGTACGCGACCGAGCTCGCGATCTTCCCGCGCGACACCAAGCACGTCCCGGCCTGGCTTTCGGCCAAGGCGGGACTGCCGCTGGACATCGTGTTCCGGCACGCGAAGGTCGTCGACGCGCACAACGAGGGCGAACGACCGATCGTCAACCGGCCGCCGGTGCCGCCGGACCTGATGCGCGGCGTCCTGGACTACCTCTTCCGCTCGCCGGTGGCCCTGACCAGGCCGGGTCCGCAGTCCGACATCTTCACCCCGAACGGCCCGCCGGACGTGCCGAACGCCTTCCACACCGACGGCGTGTGGATCTGGCCCGCGGCCGTCCCGCACTACCTGCGCAAGTACGGGGTACCGCCGGAGCCGGAGCTGATCGAGCACATCCGGGCCGCCGGCTTCCGGCCGCCGCTGGTCGGCGAGCTGGTGCGGGCGACCGCGGAGGCGGAGATCGTCGGCAAGCCGCGGCCGCCGCAGAGCGCCGCGGACCTGCCGGACGAAAGCGCCCGCACCCGCGTCGAACGCGACGGCGAACCCGGCCGCGACATCCGCGCCGTCGAGGTACTGGACGTCCTGTACCAGCGGCTGGCCGAGCACGGGGTGGCGCCGACGTCCTACCGGATCGGCGCGAACGCGGTGCCGGAGCCGGGGCTCTGGACCCTGCGCCGCACCGAGACCGGCTGGGAGGTCTCCCGTCCGCCGACGGACGAGCCGGTGGCGTTCGCCAAACTCGAAGAGGCGGCACGCTTCTTCCTCGGCACCCTGCTCCTGTACCCGGCGCGAGCCGCGGTGGGCGCGAACGAGGAGTCCGACAACCCGGCCGACTGGCCGATCCTGCCGCTGCGGGGCGAACCGCCGCTGAACTTCTTCCGTCGCAAGCGGATCGTCGTCCTGCCGTCGGGCACCACGGTGCAGCGGTTCGGCAACGAGACCGGCAACCTCGTGCACGCCGAATCGGCGCGGTTCATCGAGACGTCGCTGGCCGCGGACCGCGAACGGGAGCGCAGGCTCTACCGCGTCGTGCGGCCGCTGCGCGTGGTCACGGGCATCACCGCGCCGTGGAACGGGACCCCGGGCGGGGCCGTGGCCTACGTGCTGCCCCGGCCGATCGCCCAGCATCTGGAGGCAGGGGCAATTTCCCGCGTGCAGTAGGGCGTGGGCTCGTGAGTGGTAAGGACGGTTCTAACCGTCCTTACCACTCACGAGGCCGTGATGAGCACCGCGGGCGACCACCAGTAGTCCGCGAGCGGCTCGATCCGGATGCCGGTGAAACCCGCTTCCTTCAGCTGCGAAGCCCAATCGGTGGCGGGCTGCTCCCAGTTCGTGCGGTCCGCCCCGGGTTTGACCAGGCCGAGCAGGATCGGCAGCAGGAACCCCTGTGCCACCAGCGACGCCTCCTTGCCGTACTCCGAGATCCCGCGTTCGTAGCGGGTGACCAGGGAAAGCAGGTACTCGGGGGAGTCTTCGTCGTACTCGGGCACGTCGAACTCGGCGAGAACCAGACACGACGTGCGCGGCCGGAGCGCCCGCAGGACCTCGGTGCGCTCGCCGGTCGGGATCGACTGGAGCGCGAAGGTCGACTGCGTCAGCTGCCACTGCCGGTCGTCGTCGCGGGCCAGGAACTCCTGCGCGGTGGCGTCCCAGGTGTGCAGGCCGTGAGTGCCGTCGAGATGCTTCCGCGTTTCCGCGAGCAACGCGCTCGACGGCTCGACCAGGTCGATCCGGCCCGGCTGCCGGTCCGCCTGTTCGAGGGCGGGAACGACGGCGAGCCCGTCGCCGCAGCCGAGGTCGAGCAGCGAACCGACACTGCCGTAGCGCCGGGCGAGCATGGCGCTGAGCCGCCGATAGAGGTTGACGTTCCCGCCACCGCGGATGAACGCCGTGAACGCGGCGGGCTGGTCGTACACATCTCCGCCCCCGCCTTCGGTCAGGTACCGGTGCAGCTCGCGGCCGAGCGTGGATCCGGCACGCTCGGCGAGGTCCGCTGCCGTGGCCCGGTCACCGTCGCGGTACGCGGTGAGCGCTTCGGCCAGGAGGTCCGATTTCTTCATGTTCTCCTGTTTACCGTCAGAAAGGCACCCAAAGGGTGACTCTGGTGCCATTGCCCGGAGCCGACTCCACCCTGGCGGTCCCGCCGACCTCGTTCAGCCGGGCGGTGATGGACTCGCTGATCCCGAAACCGGCGGGCCGGGAGTCGGTACTGAACCCGGCACCGTGATCGCGGGTGATCACCGCGACGCCGCCCTCCTGCTCCTCGACCCGGACGACGACCTTGTCCGTCCCGGCGTGTTTGAGGGTGTTGCGCAGGGACTCTCGGACGGCGTCGCGGATGGCGATCTGCCGCACCTCCGAAAGCGTGTCGTCGTCGAGCTCGGCGATCACGAGCTGGGCGCGCAGCCCGTCCCGCGCCATCTCCGCCGCCAGCGAAGCGAGCTTCTCGCCCAGCGGCCGTGAACCGGCTTCCGACCGTTCCGAAGCCTCACTCTCGATCGTCCGGCGCAGTTCCATCGACTGCGCCCGCGCCAGCCGCTGCACCTCGGCGAGCCGCGCGACCGGGTCGCCCTTGTTGGCCAGCGCGATCGCTTCGAGGGTCTGCAGCACGGAGTCGTGCAGCATCCGGTGCTGGCGGGCGCGTTCGGCGATGCGGCCGTTGCGGATGCCGTACGCGAGGGCGAGCCGCGTGCCGAGCCCGATCAGGACGAGGGCGCCGCTCGCGGTGAAGAGGACGCCGAGGATCGACGGGAAAGTGGCCATGGCGTCGCCGGGCGCCGCTTGGCCGGTGCCGAGCAGGGACGCGAGCATCCGCACCGGGAAGCTGCCGACGGCAAGCGCCGCCGCCGCGGGCATACCCAGCGCGAGCGCCAGCAGAGCGACCTCGCCGAGCAGGTGCTTGCCGGGGATCGCCATCGCCTCGGTGAAGACGGAAGCCGGCACCAGCGCCCCGACCGCGAGCGGCGCGAGCAGCGTGAACACGAGGTCGATCGCCAGCAGCCGGGCCGCGTACTGCGGGCGGAACGGCGCCGAGCGCAGCATCCACCGGATGCCGTACAGGGAGAGCCCGACCGAGCCGAGGGCCACCAGCCCGACCGGTCCGATCCCGATCATGCCGTGCGTGGAGACGTAGACGCCGAACGCGCCGGGCACCGCGAAGAGCCGGTAGACCAGCGGGACGAGGGCGACGTAGCGGGCTGCTCTGAGCAGCAGATTGTCGCGATGGGCCGTGTCGATGGGCCCCGACATGTGCTGGATCCGCCGGAGCGCGCGCATCGGTGTCGGGTCGCCGACCTCGTCCGACAGCTCGCTCGTCGCCGTCGCCAGCGCCGGCGCGCCACGACGCAGCAACGTCACCAGAAAACTGGGCGGCCGCTTCGCCATGGATTTTCCCCCTGCCCGGAGCACCGGCAGGAGTATCTCCGGTTACGCCACGTGGATCCAGAGACCAAGGGGGTTTATCTCAGCCTATGCCGTTCTCGGCGGCCCACTTCTTCAGCTCGGCGACCGCCTCGTCGTGCTCCAGCGGACCGCGGTCGAGCCGCAGTTCCTTCAGGTGCTTCCACGCCTTGCCGACGTCCGGCCCTGGCTTGAGGCCGAGGATCCGCATGATCTCGTCGCCGTTGAGGTCCGGCCGGACCTTGTCGAGATCCTCCTGCGCCTGGATCGCTTCGATCCTCCGCTCGAGATCGTCGTAGGTCGCCTGCAGCGCGGCCGCCTTCTTGCGGTTGCGCGTGGTGCAGTCGGCGCGCACCAGCTTGTGCAGCCGGGGCAGCAGGTCGCCGGCGTCGGTGACGTAGCGCCGCACCGCCGAATCCGTCCACTCGCCCTTGCCGTAGCCGTGGAACCGCAGGTGGAGGAACACGAGCTGGCTGACGTCCTGGACGATCTCCTTCGAGAACTTCAGCGCGCGCAAACGCTTGCGCGCCATCTTCGCGCCGACGACCTCGTGGTGGTGGAAGCTCACGCCGCCACCGGGCTGGAACTCGCGCGTCGCGGGCTTGCCGACGTCGTGCAGGAGCGCCGCGAGCCGCAGGATCAGATCCGGCTCGGAGGTCGGTTCGTGCGTCTTCTCCAGGTCGATCGCCTGCGCGAGCACGGTCAGCGAGTGCTGGTAGACGTCCTTGTGCTGGTGGTGCTCGTCGATCGCCAGCCGCATCCCCGGCACCTCGGGCAGCACGCGATCGGCGAGGCGGGTGTCGACCAGCAGCTCGATACCGGGCCGGGGGTCGTCCGCCAGCAGCAGCTTCGACAGCTCGGCCTGCACGCGCTCGGCGGTGATCCGGTCGATCTCCTCGGCCATCGACGACATCGCGTCGACCACCCGCGGCGCCGCGGTGAACCCGAGCTGCGCGGAGAACCGAGCGGCCCGCAGCATGCGCAGCGGGTCGTCGGCGAAGGACTCCTGCGGGGTCGCGGGCGTGTCGAGCACCTTGTCCTGCAGTGCCTGGAGCCCGTCGTGCGGGTCGACGAAGGTCTTGTTCGCGAGGTCGATCGCCATCGCGTTGACCGTGAAGTCGCGGCGGAGCAGATCTCCCTCGATGCTGTCACCGAAGGTGACCTCGGGGTTGCGGCCGACACGGTCGTAGCTGTCGGCGCGGAACGTCGTGATCTCCAGGGTCATGCCCTGTTTGGTCACGCCGACGGTGCCGAACGCGATACCGACGTCCCACACCGCGTCGCCCCAGGCGCTGACGATCTTGAGCACCTGGTCCGGGCGGGCGTCGGTGGTGAAGTCGAGGTCGTTCGACAGCCGGCGGAGCATCATGTCGCGGACGCTGCCGCCGACCAGGTACAGGCTGTGCCCCGCCTTCGCGAAGAGCTTCGCGAGCTCGTCCGCCAGCGGGGAGATGCGCATCAGCTCGGTCACGGCGTTCTGCATCGCAGTGCTCTTCCCCGCAATCGCCTGCCCGGCGACCACCTTGTTCACGACAATCCCACCACGATTTGGATGTACTTACTACGGCCCGGCCCACCATGGGCACGGAGAGCCAGCGTACCTGTACCGCCGTTTGCTCTAGCATCGCAGCATGTCTGGATCAGCCGGGCGCTCCGGCGCCTCGAAGCCGGGCCGCCGGCGGAGGCGCAGGCGGGGAAGGCGGCTGACCACGGTCGACGAAACCTCGGCCGGCGGACTCGTCGTCGACGCCGAACGGGCGAACGCCGCGCTGATCGGGCGGCTCGACCGGCACGGCAGACTGCTGTGGTCGCTGCCGAAGGGCCACATCGAGGACGGTGAGACGGTGGAGCAGACAGCTGTGCGCGAGGTGAAGGAGGAGACCGGCATCTCCGCGCAGGTCCTGCAGCCCCTCGGCACCATCGACTACTGGTTCGTGGCCGAGCGACGGCGCGTGCACAAGACGGTGCACCATTTCATCCTGGAATCCACCGGCGGCGAACTTTCGGACGAGGATGTCGAGGTGACCGAGGTCGCCTGGGTGCCGCTCGCCGACCTGGAGACCAAACTCGCCTACTCCGACGAGCGCAAGCTGGTCCGGAAGGCCAAAGAACTCTTCGCGCAGCAACAGCACACCGCCGAGGGAGCACCTGAGTGAAGCGGCTTGCCGCCACTGTCCTGTCGATCCTGTTCCTGGCCTTCACCGCGTTGCCCGTCGCGGTCGCGCAGGCCCAGGAACAGCCCCGGCTGCGCGTGGACCTCGACCAGCTCAACCCCCGCGTGATCACCTCGGCCTCGGCTTCGCTCACCGTGACCGGCCGCGTCACCAACATCGGCGACCGGCGGATCAGCAAGCTGGGTGTCCGGCTGCAACTGGGCACGCGGCTGCAGAGCGAGCAGCAGATCGGTGACGTCCTCGCCGGCGACAAGTTCAAGGATCTCGCGGCGACGGAGTTCGTCGATCTCGAACCGGACGAGCTGGAGCCCGGCCAGAGCGCCGCGCTGAACCTGGCCGTCCCGCTCGGTCAGTCCGCCAAGCTGCAGTTCCCGAGGCCCGGCGTGTACCCGCTGCTGGTCAACGTCAACGGGACCCCGGATTTCGGCGGTCCGGAACGGCTGGCGGCGGTCACCCTGCTGATGCCGGTGCTCGGTGTCCCCGGCAAGGCACCCGCGTCGCGTCCGCCGTCGGCGCCGTCGACGAGCCTGCTGTGGCCGATCGCGAACAGCGTCGTGCACGTCGTCTCCGCCCCACTCGGCGGGCCGCTGACCCTCGCGGACGAGCGGCTGGCGGACGAACTGGCCGCCGGCGGACGGCTGGACTCGCTGGTCGAGGCGGCGCGCGCGGCCGAGGCCGACACGAAGGTCTCGTCGTCGTTGTGCCTGGCCATCGACCCCGACCTGGTCGCGACCGTCGACGCGATGACCCGTGGCTATCAGGTCGCGGGCGGCGCTCCCGGCAAGGGCGTCGAGACCGCGAAGAACTGGCTCGGCAGGCTGAAGGCGCTGGTCGCGGGCCGGTGCGTGGTCACCCTCCCGTTCGCCGACGCCGACCTCACCGCGCTGACGAAGGTCCGCGCCGGTGACGCCACCGACACCGCGCTCATGACCACCGCGCTCGGCGGCGCGGGGACGATCAAGAACCTGCTCGGCATCCAGCCGCAGGACGGCGTGCTCTGGCCCGGCGGCGCCCTCGACTCGCAGACCGTCGAAGCGATCGGCAAGGCGGGCGTCAAGACCGTGCTGACCGATTCGGGCAAGCTCCAGTCCCGCACACCGCTTTCGAGCGGGGTGTCGATCGAAGGGACGGACCTGCGCGCGCAGCCGATCGACGCGCTGATCTCGTCCGCGCTGAACGGCCCTGGGTCGACCCAGAACGGGCTCGGCGCCATCGCCTTCCGTGCCGGGCTCGGCGGGCAGAACGAGGGGCCGGAGCGCTCGCGCCTGCTGATCGCGCCGCCGCGGCACTGGGCCGCGACCGGCACCGAACTCACCACGTTCCTGGAGCGGATGGGCGACTTCTACGCCGCCGGTCTCCTCAAGTCGGCGCCGCTGCCCGAGCTGCTCGGCGAAGGCCCGTCCGGGACGGCCTCGGTCAACTACGACCCGCAGGATCTGACGGCCGCGACCAGCGGCGACGTCACCGCGAAGATGTCCCAGCTCGACAACGAGACGCTGGGCCTGTCGTCCGCGATGACGATGGACGCCACCAAACGGGTGCGGCCGGCCGACGTGATCGCCCCGGTCCGGCTCGCCCTCATCCGGGCCGCGTCGACGTCGTGGCGCGGCGCGGACGCCGCGACCGTCACCGGCAACGCCCGCGGCGATCTGGAGGCGATCCGCAGCCAGGTCACCGTCGAGCGGCCGAAGCAGACGATCGCGCTGGCTTCCGGCGCGGCGCCGCTGCCGGTGTTCATCACCAACAACCTGCCGGTCGGCGTCGCCGTCCAGGTCGCCTTGAAGAACAACGTGGGTCTGCGGCCGACCGACGACACCCAGTTGCAGGCTCAGATGGTCCCGGCCAACAGCGCCCGTAACCGGCTGCTCCCGGTCGAGGCCCTGCGGGCCGGCCGGTTCAGCGTCGACGTGTCGCTGACCACGCCCGACGGGACCCCGCTCGGTTCGGCCGCGCGGTTCGAGCTGACGTCCACGGAGTACGGCGCGATCACCATCATCATCACCGTCACCGCGGCGGGTGCGCTGCTGCTCCTGTCGTCCCGCCGGATCTACCGGAGGATCAAGGACTCACGAGCCGATCGGGCGAACGAAACCGCCCCGCGTGTGACCGAGGACGCACAGGTTTAAGTGTTTCCGGGCGTCGCCGATTACCCTGGGTCGAACGATGCCGCCGGGCATCACGTAGCCGAGCACCGAGGATTGGGCACGCGTTGGAAAGAGAGCCGGGTGTACCGCCCGAGCGTGCAGGCCGTCCCCGGCGCGAAGGCACTCCGCCACCGCCCCGCCGTACCGAGGGACCCGCACGCCGTCCGGAGCGTCGTCAGCCGCCCCCGCAGCAGCCCCCGCCCGAACGCGGTGAGCGCCCGCGGCGGGCCGCGCCGCCGCCTCCTCCGCAGCCGGTGGACGGCCGCCGCCAGCGGGTGGCGGGCCGCCCCGACGACGAGACACGGCGGCTGAGGCCACCGCAGACCCCGCCGCCGCCGACCCAGGCACCGCCGCGGAAGGTGCCCCCTGCTCAGGGGACGCCTCCGCCGCCGACCCGTCGTCAGCCGGTTCCGCCGCCGCAGGGCCCGCCGCTGCCGCAGCCGTCCCAGAACCCGCCGCCGCGGCGTCCGGCCGTGTCACAGCCGCCTCCGCAGGCGCTCCATCAGACCCCGCCTCCGCCGCATCGCGGGCGCCGCCAGCCGCCACCGGTCCGCCCGTGGCAGGTGGACCGGCGCGACGAACCCGACGCGACGCGGTTCATCCCGCGCACCCCCGGCGTCCCGATGGGCTCGCGCTGGCCGGTCGCCGACCCCGACGTCCTCCGCCCGTACGACCAGCTCGCCACGCAGGTCATGCCGGCGATCAAGGACGCGCCGCTGGTCAAACCGCGTCCGGGGGAGACGGGCGAGCAGGATGTCGCCGCTCCGGCGAAGGCGCCGTCGATCGCGAAGTCGAGCGGCCGGATGGCGATCGCCTCGCTGATCAGCCGCATCACCGGCTTCGCGTGGAAGCTGCTGCTGGTCGCGGCCATCGGCGCCCAGGTGGAGAACGACTCGTTCAACGTCGCCAACACGATGCCGAACATCATCTTCGAGCTGCTGATGGGCGGGGTGCTGTCCAGCCTCGTGGTCCCGCTGCTCGTGCGGTCGCAGGACGACAAGGACGGCGGCGAGGCCTACACCCAGCGGCTGGTCACGGTGGCGGGCACGCTGCTCGTGGTCGGGACGACGATCGCCGTCTTCGCGGCGCCGTTGATCACCAAGCTCTACGTCGACGACAAGGGCCAGGCGAATCCCGAGCTGGTCACCGCGTTCGCGTACCTGCTGCTGCCGCAGATCTTCTTCTACGGCGTGTTCGCGCTGCTCTCGGCGGTGCTGAACGCGAAGCACATCTTCGGCCCGACAGCGTGGGCGCCGGTGATCAACAACCTCGTCGTCATCTTCACCATCCTCGTGGTGTGGATCATGCCGGGGAACATCTCCACAGATCCGGTGTCGATCACCGACCCGAAGGTGCTGACCCTGGGCATCGGCGTGACTTCGGGCATCGTGGCGCAGTCGATCCTGCTGATTCCGCCGCTGCTGCGGTCGGGGTTCAAGTTCAAATGGCGCTGGGGCATCGACAAGCGCATGAAGGAGTTCGGCGGGCTGGCGCTGTGGACCGTCGGCTACGTCGCGGTCAGCCAGGTCGGCTACACGATCACCACCAGGGTGCTGACCAGCGGTTCGCAGGGCGGTGTGACCGCGTACAGCAACGCGTGGCTGCTCTTCCAGCTGCCGTACGGCGTCATCGGGGTGTCACTGCTGACCGCGATCATGCCGCGGATGAGCCGCGCGGCCGCGGACGGCGACCACAAGAAGCTGATCGGCGATCTCTCCTACGCGTCGCGGATCTCGACGGTGATGCTCGTGCCGATCTCCGCGGTGATGACCGTCGTGGGCGGTTCGGTCGGTATCGCCCTGTTCACCTTGGGCAAGGGCACGGTCGAGGACGCGTCACGGATGGGCGAGGCGCTGGCCATCTCGGCGTTCGCGCTGCTGCCGTACGCGCTGGTCATGCTTCAGATGCGGGTGTTCTACTCGATGAAGGACGCGCGGACGCCGGTGCTGATCATGATCGTGATGACCGTGGTGAAGGTGCCGCTGCTGTACCTGTGCCCCGTGCTGCTCTCACCGGACAACATCGTGCTCGGCGTGATGATGGTCAACGGCCTCACGTTCGTCGTCGGCGCGATCCTCGGTCAGGTCTGGCTGTGGGTGACCCTCGGAAATCTCCGGAGCAAGCGGGTTCTCGGGGTGATCCTCTTCACGGTCGTCGCGAGTGTGCTCGGGGTCGGCGCGGCGTGGCTCGCCGGGCAGATCGTCCCCGACTCGTTCGGGCCTACTTTCCATGCCTGGGTGAAACTTCTGCTCCAGACGGTGGTCGGGATCGTGGTGTCGTTCGGCGTGCTCATGGCCTTGAAGGTCGAGGAATTGAAGCCCGCCACGGCGAGGATCACCCGGTTGATCAAGCGCGGATAACGATTCACGTACGGATGGCGCGCGTTCACGGGTCGTATTCTGGGTACTCTCGGGGCGGGAGCTACGCGGGAGAGTGCGGTGGATACGAGACGGAGCGAACAGGCAGGGGAGGTCGGCCAGATGGGCATCCGGGCCCAAGGCGGGTCGCTGGCCCCTGGCCGGGTCGTCGGTGACGGCCGGTATCGCCTGCTCGCACAGTTCGGGGTGGACGAGCGGGCCGCCGCGCATCTTTGGCGTGCCCGCGACGGGCAGCTGAAGCGGGACGTGGCGCTGACCCTGCTGGTCGGCGACCCCGCGGACGCGGAAGCCGCCCGGCTCGCGCGCCGGACGCTGGAACGTGCCGCGCACGCCTCCAAGTTCGGTCATGGCGGGGTCGCGCGCGTTCTCGACGTGCTCAGCCTCGGCAGCGGCGTCACTTCGAGCGAAGGTCTGCTCGGTGTCGTCGTCGCGGAATGGACCAAGGGCAGCGATCTGGTCGACCTGGTGGCCCAGCGCCCGGTGGCGCCCGCCGCGGCGGCCAGGATGGTGCAGGCGCTGGCGGAAGCCGTCGACCACGCCCATCAGAACGGTCTCGTCCTCGGCCTCGACCACCCGCAGCGTCTCCGGCTCACCCCGGACGGCGCGCTGAAGCTCGCCTTCCCGGGCCCCTTGCCCGAAGCGACCCTTCGCGACGACGTCAAAGCACTCGGCGCCGTCCTGTATCTGCTGCTGACCGGCCGGTGGGCCCTTCCCGGCGGCCCGGCCGCGATCCCGGCGGCGCCGCACGCGCCGACCGGCCGTGTCATCCCGCCGCGTTCACTGGTCCCGACGGTGCCGGTCGAGCTGTCCTCGCTCGCCGTCCGCACCATCGAGGACGGCGGCCACGGCGGTATCCGCACCAGCGCGGCCATCCTGCGTGTCCTGGACCAGGTCGCCGAAGCCGAAGAGCGCACCCAGCTGATCAAGGCCGTCGGCGAGGAAGAGGCCGTGGCCGAATCGGACGGCACGGTCTGGACGACGAAGAAGCCGGTCAAGGACGTCGCGCGGCGCAAGAAGCTGGCGTTCGGCGTGACCGTGCTGGTCGTCGCGACCGTGGTCATCCTCGCCTGGGGCGGGATGATGTTGATCAACCTGTTCCAGGGCGAGTCGAAGTCCAGCGGTCCGAAGATCAACGTCGCCGCGTCCTCTTCGCAGGTCGCGCCGCCGCCCTCGGGCGAGCAGCCGCCGCCCGCCCAGCAGAAGCCGTCCCCCGCCGTGGGTGCCGCGGTGAAGCCGTCGGCAGTGGCCGTCTACAACCCGGGCAGCAAGGGCGACAGCCCCGGCAAGGCCAGGAACGCCACCGACGGTGACACGGTCACCTCCTGGAAGACCGACCAGTACGACAAGCAGTTCCCGGTGCTCAAGGACGGCGTCGGGCTGGTCGTGACCTTCAAGGACCCGATCAACCTCACCCAGGTCAAGATCGACGCGGCGAGCCCCGGTTCGAAGGTCGAGATCCGCTCCGCCGACAAGAAGAACCCGAAGCTCGAAGAGACGAAGGTCGTCGGGACCGGAGACCTTGCGGCGGGCGAATCGACCATCGCGTTGCAGCAGCCACAGCAGGGTCAGTACTTCATCCTCTGGATCACTCAGCTGGGTGAAGATGACGAAGGAAAGTTCGTCACCGAACTCAAAGAGCTGACCTTCCTGCCTGCGGGGTGACGGCGGACACCGGGTCAGTAGGCTCTCCCGGGTGACAGCTGCAGCTCCCACGGACGCGGATCTCATAGCGGCGCATGCCGCTGGAGACCCGCACGCGTTCAGTGAACTGGTCCAGCGACATCGAGACCGCATGTGGGCGGTAGCCCTGCGCACCTTGCGGGATCCGGAAGAAGCCGCGGACGCCCTGCAGGACGCCTTCATCTCCGCGTTCCGAGCAGCGGGCAACTTCAGAGCCGAATCGCAGGTCACGACGTGGTTGCACCGCATCGTCGTGAACGCGTGCCTCGACCGCATCCGGCGGGGCAAGGCCAGGCCGACCGTTCCGTTGCCCGAGACCGGGCAGTTCAACGAGCCCGCTTCACCGCGTGACTCGATGTCGGAACGCGAGACGAGCCTGGTCGTCAAGGAAGCTCTCGACCAGCTCCCCGAAGAGCAGCGTGCCCCGATCGTGTTGGTCGACGTCGAGGGATACTCCGTCGCCGAGACGGCGAAGATGCTCGGCATCGCCGAGGGCACGGTCAAGAGCCGGTGTGCCCGAGGTCGCGGAAAGCTCGCGAAGGTTCTCGGACATCTACGGAACCCCGATGCGATTGCGAACGTCCCAACTCACGAAAGCAAACGAGAGCGCGCTACCCCGCAACGGGGTGCCAGGCGTCCTCAGGGCACGCCGGGTGACGGGGAGGGACGATGACAGACGAGAGCAGGGGGATCGGTGGGACCGTCGGTCCGCCGTGGTCTGTCGATGTGCTCGCCGACCTGCACGCAGGTGTGCTGGACGAGCGAGAAGCGGCCAAGCTGTGGCCGCTGGTGAACGCCGACCCCGAAGCACTGGCGATCATCGAAGCACTCGAAGCGACCACGGCCGACCTCGCGGAACTCGCGAACGAGCCGGTCGCGCCGATGCCGGCGGAGTACGCGGCACGGATCGACGCCGCGCTGGCCGCCGAAATGCGAGTGTCGCCTGCGTTTCAAGGCGTATCTGAACGGCCGCAGGAGCAGGTCGCCCCGGTGGTGGACCTCGCGGCCGCACGGCGGCGGCGGAACAAGCGGATCGGCTGGGGCGCCGGAATAGCGACCGTGGCGGCGGCGGCCATCGCCGCCGTGGCGATCGTCGTCCCGACCACTCGGGAGCCGGATTCGGGCGGTATCGCCCAGCCCGCGCCGTCGGCTCCTTCCGGACCTTCGGTCGGCGGAGACGGCGGAGGTGCCGAAGCCCTCGTCGGCAAGGCGATCGGCGTCCGCGACTTCGGCTCGCTGAAGACCGAAGAACGCCTCGACGCCTGCGTCGCCGCGGCCGGAATGGACGCCGACGTGCGGCCGGAGGGCATCCGTCCGGTGAACGTCGCGGGCAAGGACGGCGTGATGGTGATCTACACCACAGGCAAACTCGCCCAGTTCCGCATCGTCGCCTTCGGTGCCGACTGCGGCCCGGGCAACCCGGCCGTCCTCTTCGACAAGATCATCGGAGCGAAGTAGCAGACGAGACGTGGTAAGTGGTAGCAAAGGTCCCTTGCTCTCCCGATGGGGAGCAAGGCAGGGTCTTTCCCTGCGG
>NZ_CP150484.1:984176-1105625 GCF_037997115.1 Amycolatopsis coloradensis | reverse complement strand
CCGACGGCGGGGAGAGCACGGGGGAGGCGCGGGTCGACGCGGAACGAGACCGGCGTGTTTCCATCGGCGTGGCGGACACGGAAGGCCGCGCGAATTTGTCACTATCGGTCGCATGAAGCTCACCGGCTTGCTCTCGCGTAACCAAGAGACCCTCCCCGGGATCACCGGCGTCGCCAGGGTCGACCGGCGTACGCGCGAGCTGCTCCGCCGGCTGAGCCCCGGCGACATCGTTGTCCTCGACCAGCTCGACCTCGACCGGTCGACGGCCGATGCCTTGGTGGAGGCCGAAGTCGCGGCGGTGGTGAACGCCTCGCCCTCGATCTCCGGCCGTTTCCCCAACCTGGGCCCGGAGATCCTGCTCGAGGCCGGGATCCCGCTCGTCGATTCGGTCGGCGGTGAACTGCTGCGCAAGGTGAAGGACGGCACGAAACTCCGCCTGCACGAAGGCGTCGTCTACATCGGAGAGCGGCAGCTCGGCTCGGGTGTCCAGCAGACGCGGGAAAGCGTCGCGGACCAGATGATCGAGGCCAAGGCCGGGATGTCCACCCAGCTCGAGGCGTTCTCCGCGAACACGATCGAATTCCTCCGCCGGGAACGCAGCCTCATCCTCGACGGTGTCGGTGTCCCGGAGATCCGGGTGCCGCTCAAGGACCGGCACGCCCTCGTGGTCGCGGGCGGCAACGGGCACGCCGAAGACCTCAAGAAGCTGAAGAAGTACATCGCCGAGCACCGGCCGGTGCTGATCGGTGTCGACGCCGGGGCCGACACGCTGCGCGCGCAGGGATATCAGCCGGACGTCATCGTCGGCGACCCGCACGGGATCGGCGCCGAGACCCTGCGCAGTGGTGGCGAGGTCGTGGTCCCGGCGCAGCCGGACGGGCACGCGCCGGGTGTCGAGCGCATCCAGGACCTCGGGATCGGCGCGGTCACCTTCCCCGCGACGGGTAACGCCGAGGACCTCGCGCTGTTGCTGGCAGACGCGCACGAGGCGAGCCTGGTGGTCACCGTCGGATTCCAGGCGACGCTGCGGGAGTTCCTCGACCACGGCCGGTCCGGCTCGAACCCGTCGACGTTCCTCACCCGGCTCAAACTCGGCACGAAACTGGTCGACGGCAAGGCGGTCGCGACCCTGCACCGCAGCCGGGTGTCCATCGGCGCCATCGTCCTGCTGGTCGTCGCGACCCTGGTGGCCGTCGCGGCCGCACTGCTGGTGTCCGACGTGGGTTCGGTCTACCTCGACTGGATCCGAGACACCTGGAACTCGTTCATCGCCTGGGGCAAGGGACTCTTCACGTGATTTCACTGCGGTACCACATCGTTTCCATCGCCGCCTGCTTCCTGGCGCTCGCCCTCGGGGTGGTGCTCGGGTCCACGGCGCTGAACGGTGCCCTGCTTTCGGGTCTCGCCGGCCAGAAGGAGGATCTGGGTTCCCAGGTCGCGGATCTGGAGGCACAGCGCAACACGCTCAACGCCAGGCTCGGCGACGCGGACGCGTTCGCCGGCGCGATGGGGCCGAAGGTCGTCGCCGGGCAGCTGGACAAGCGTTCGGTGGTGCTGGTGACCACAGAGGACGCGAAGCCCGCGGATCGCGACGCGCTCAAGCAGCTCGTCGGCCAGGCGGGTGCCGCCGTCACCGGGGAGATCCAGCTGACCGAGGCGTTCTCCGACCCGATGCGCTCCGATCAGCTGCGTGACGTCGTCTCGCGGCTCCAGCCCGCCGGTGTCCAGTTCCCGACCGCGGGCGACCCCGGCACCCTCGCCGGCGCTCTGCTCGGCTCGGTCGCGTTGCTGAACAAGGACAACGCGCAGCCGCAGTCCACGCCGGTGGAGCTGGCGGCCGCGCTCGGCGGGCTCACCGACGGCGGTTTCCTCAAGACCGGCGGAGACGTGAAGCCCGCGCAGCTCGCGATCGTGCTCACCGGTTCCAAGTACACCGGGGACGGCGCCGGTGACCGTGCGTCGACCATCGCGCGGTTCGCCGCGCAGCTGGACCGTTCCGGCGCGGGCACCGTCTTGGCGGGCGACGCGGGATCCGCCGACGGCACCGGCGCGATCGGCGTCGTCCGCGCCGACACCTCGTCGACCTCGATCCTGTCCACTGTGGACAACGCGGAGACCGCGGCCGGCCGGGTCACCACGATCTTGGCGCTGCGCGAGCAGCTCGAAGGCGGCGCGGGCCGCTACGGCATCGCGGGCAATGCCCAGGCTCCGGCCCCCGGTATCGCGGCCGACGGCAACTAGCCCTTCGCATTTCGTCCTCTGGATGCGGTACTTGCGTGTGCAACTACCGCATTCAGAGGACTAAACGCGGGGCCAGAGGCGGGTTTTCGGGAGTGGGCGGGCGTAGGAGCCGGCCCGGCTGGTCTTGAGGTTCAGCGCCACCAGGGATTCGGCCAGCCGGACCGCGGCCGCGACGCCGTCGATCACCGGGATGTCCAGCATCGCCGAGATCCGGCGATCGAGGCCGGTCATCCCCGCGCAGCCGAGGACGAGGACCTCGGCGCCCGCGTCCCTGGCACGGCGTCCGGCGGTCAGCAGGGCCGATTCCGTCCGGCGTTCGTCGGTCAGTTCGAGGACGCCGAGCCCGGCACCGAGGACGCCGACACAGTTCTGCGCGACGCCCGCGGCGTGCAGGCTGTCTTCGATGAGCCCGCACGTCCGGTCCAATGTGGTCACGACGCCGTAGCGTCTTCCCAGCAGACAGGCCAGATGCGCGGCGGCCTCGGTGATGTCGACGACGGGGACGTCGAGCAGCTCCCGCGCGCCTTCCCGGCCGTGCTCACCGAAACCGGCCATCACGAGCGCGTCGAACTGCTCGTCCAGCCCGTTGAGAAGGTCGAGGACGGCCGCGGCGCTCAGGAAGCTGTCCAGCCAGCCTTCCGCGGATTCTGGGCCCCACAACGGGGTTCTGGCCAGGATTTCGGTACCGGGACTCGCCGCGGCGCGGGCGCCTGCCTCGATCTCCTTGGTCATCGCCTCGGTGGTGTTGCAGTTGGTGACCAGGATCCGCATCACGCGACCCGCTGTTTCCGCGAAACGGCGAAGTACAGCGCGGCCGCGGAAGCGGTGCCGATGAACCACGAGTACGGCGCGGCGGGGGCGAAGAACGGCACCAGCGCGATGATCGCGGACAGCGCCGCCGTGGGCAGGAAGGTGACCATCGCGCGCGGGTTGAACCCGCGCTTGTAGTGGTACGGCGAATCGGGGCCGGCCACGAACAGCTTGTCCACGTCGATCCGGCCGCGTTTCACCAGGTAGTAGTCGACGATCATGATGCCGAACAGCGGGCCGAGGAAGGCGCCGAGGCCACCGAGGAAGTAGTTGACCACCGCGGGGGAGGAGTACAGCTTCCACGGCAGCACGCACAACGCCGCCACCGCGCTGATCATCCCGCCGATGGTGAAGGTGATCCGTTTCGGCCAGATGTTGGCCAGGTCGTAGGCGGGGGAGACGAAGTTCGCGACGATGTTCACGCCCATGGTGGCGATCGCGAAGGTCAGCGCGCCGATGATCAGCACGGGGGTGTTGTCGATACGGGCCAGCAGTTCGGCGGGGTCGGTGATGGCTTCGCCGAACACCTGGAGGCTGCCGGCGGTCACCAGCACCGACAGCAGCGCGAACGCCGTCGAGTTGATCGGCAGTCCCCAGAAGTTCCCGCGCCGCACCGTTTTCTGGTTCGGGGCGAACCGCGAGAAGTCGCAGAAGTTGAGCATCAGGGTGCCGTAGATGGACAGGATGAGGCCGACGGCGCCGAACCACTGCCGTACCTGCTCCCCTGTGGACAGTGCCTTCGGGTTGCTGGTCAAGGAGATGTTCCAGTCGGCGGCGGCCAGGATCCACACGGCGAGCGCGATCATCACGACCCAGATACCGGGACCGCACCAGTCCTGGAACTTGCGCACGGCCTCCATACCGCGGGTGAGCACCAGCGCCTGCGCGAGCCACAGCGCGATGAAACAGATCCAGCCGAGCGCGTGCAGGCCGAGGAAACCCACCTCGGTCAAGGGTTTCAGACCCGGATCGATCGCGAGCACGAGCAGCGTGATGGCCACGGACGCGAGGTAGGTCTGGATGCCGTACCAGAAGATCGCGATGATCGCGCGGATCAGCGCGGGCAGGTTCGCGCCGAAGGTGCCGAAACTGATGCGGGCGACCACGGGGAAGGGGACGCCGGTCTTCTGACCGATCCGGCCCATCAGGTTCATGCCGAAGTAGATGAGCACGAAACCGGTCAGCAGCGCGGTGAACACCTGCCAGGCCGAGAGCCCGAGGACGAACAGGCCCGCCGCGAAGGTGTAATTGCCGAGGTTGTGCACGTCCGACATCCACAGCGCGAAGATGTCGTAGACCTTCCAGCGGCGTTCTTTCGCCGGGGCGAGATCTTCGTTCCAGAGCCGGGGATCGGCGTTCTCGGTGGTAGGCGCTTCGGACCGGGTTGCTGGGGCGGCGGTCATGCGGGCCTCCGATCGACGGGGACGTCCGGTCGATTTGGTATCCCAAAATTTGGCATCCCAAATATCACCCCGCAGTGGCCCGCCGTCAAGGTTTCTGCCGATAAACTCGGGTTACGAGCTGTTACGGCAGTATTGAACGAGGGGGTCGGGTGGCCGAGGAAGGACCGCGTCAGCCGCTGGCCGCGACCCGGCAGCGGGTCCGCGACGAGCTGCGTGAACGTATCCTCGCCGGACGGCTGAAGCCGGGGGACAGGCTGGTCGAACGTGAGCTCGCCGAAGACCTCGGAGTCTCGCGGGTCCCGGTGCGCGAGGCCATCCGCAGCCTGGAGGCCGAGGGCTTCCTCGCCGTCCAGTCGCCGCGGCGCATCGTCGTGCGCCAGCTGGCCAAGGCCGACGTCGAGGAGCTGTTCGACGTCCGTGAGGCACTCGAAGGACTCGCCGCCGGACTGGCCGCCGAACGGGCGGGCAAAGCGGAACTCCGCGCGCTCGAACGGCTGCTCACCGACGCCGCCCGCGCGACCGAAAGTGGTGACCCGGCCCGGATCACTCTGCTCAACACCCGCTTCCACGACCAGATCGTCGCGCTCGCCGGGAACGGGCTGCTGCACGAGATCCTCCGCCCGCTCGAAGGCAGGCTGCGCTGGCTGACCAGCCAGAACGAGCACTGGGGCGAACTGCTCGACGAGCACCGCCGTCTCTACGACGCGATCGCTTCGGGCGACGCCGACCGCGCGCGGGCCCACGCCGTCGAGCATGTGCGGGTGAACCGGGCGGTCACGCTGAAGGCGCTGTTCCCCGAAGATGACGGAGAACGCTCCGCCGGGTGAACCGGACATGTCAGACTCGCGTCATGATCAGCGACGAACAACGGGCCGCCCGCACCGCGCGGGCGGTGGCCGCCGCGGTCTCTGCGGGTCGCGACCTCGGACTGGCTTTCGACGAGCCGGAAGTTCTGTACGACGTCTTCTCCGTCATCGTGCGCTTGTCACCCCTGCCGGTGGTGGTGCGCGTGCCGACCGTCCTGCCGCGGACGACCAGCCTCCGGACGCAGCTGATCGACCAGCGGCGCGAACTGGCCGTGACCGGCTGGCTCGCGCGGCGTGGGCATCCGGTCGTCCCGCCAGCCCGCTGGTGCCGGCGGAACCCGTGCAGCGTGACGGCTTTTCGATGACGTTCTGGCAGTTCGTCGAGCACGACAAGGAAGCCGAGATCGGCCCCGAACGCGGCGCCGAGATCGTCGCCCGGTTGCACGCCGCCTCCGCGAGTACGACGGCGACCTGGCGTTCATGGGCGGTCTGAACCCGTTCGTCCCCGACGGTCTCGATCAGCTCGCGGACCGCCCGGACCTGCTGGAGCCTGCCGGCCTGGACCGGGCTCGGCGCGAATGGGAGGTGCTCCGGCCGCTGTTCGAGTCGGAAGCGGCGTTCACCCGGGCCTTCCCCGGCGTACAACGTGATCGCCTCGCCGGACGGTGAACTCTGTTCGGACTTCGAACTCGTCAACCGCGCCCCGGCCGAGCTGGACCTCCCGGTCATGGGCCCCCGGGGGATTGCGGCCTACAACGCCGCCGCCGAGCTGTTCGAGCTGCGCAAGGCGGACGAACGAGTACTGAAGGCGCTGGGCGCGCTGGCCATGCTGCAAGGAGTGGCCTGCTTGGCGATGGCGCCGGGGTTGCCGATGCTGCTGGAAGGTTTGAAGCCGATGATCGAGCAGTGGCGGGAGACCCCGTTCGCGGGCGGGCTCGCCTAGCCGAGCATCGAGGTCCAGGCTTCGGCGAATCCGGGGAAGGTCTTTCCGACCGTCCCCGGATTCTCCACCTCGACCCCTTCGACCTTCAGGCCGAGCACCGCGGCCGCCATCACCAGCCGATGGTCGTCGTAGGTGTGGAACTTCCCGCCGTGCAGCGGCGCCGGCGTGATCCGCAGCCCGTCCTCGGTCTCGCGGACGTCGGCGCCGAGCGACGACAGTTCGGTGGCGAGCGCGGTCAGCCGGTCGGTCTCGTGGCCGCGAAGATGCGCCACCCCGGAGATGACCGACGGTCCCTCGGCGAAGCACAGCAGCGCCGCGATCACCGGCGTCAGCTCGCCGACGTCGTGGAGGTCCAGTTCGACGCCGGGAATCGTGCCGCTGCCGGTGACCGTCAGGCCTGCCGCGTCGAGTTCGGCGGTGGCGCCGAGAACGGGCGCCAGGCTGCGCAGCCAGTCCCCGGGCTGCGTCGTCCGCTGCGGCCAGCCCGCGATGCGCACCGTGCCGCCGGTCGCGATCGCGGCGGCGACGAACGGCGCCGCCGTCGAAAGATCCGGCTCGACGACGTACTCGGGGCAGGAAAGCCGTGTCGGCGCGACGTGGAACTCGGCGCCCTCGCGGTCCACAGTGGCCCCGAACCGGCGGAGCATCTCGACGGTCATCGCGATATGCGGCTCGCTCGGCACCTGGCCGCCCACGAGGCGCACGGTGACACCCTGCTGGAACGACGGCCCGGCGAGCAGCAGCGCGGACAGGAACTGGCTCGACGCCGAGGCGTCCAGATCGACCCTGCCGCCCCGCAAGCCGCCTTCGCCGTGGACGGTGAAGGGCGGCGCCTCGCGGCGGTCGTCGTCGATGCGGGCGCCGAGGTCGCGAAGTGCCTTCAGCAGCGGCCCGATGGGACGGCGGCGGATGGCTTCGTCGCCGTCGAACAGCGCCGGGCCGGTTCCCAGCGCGGCGAGCGCGGGGGTGAACCTGGCGACCGTGCCCGCGTTGCCGAGCTCCACCCGGACGGTCTCGTCGGGATGGACGCGGCCGGGGCCGAGCGGGTGCACGAGGTAGCCGCCGATGCTGCCCTGCGAGTGGGCGCCGAGTGCGTAGATGGCGCCGAGCATCAGGCGCGCGTCCCGGGAGTCGAGCGGGGTCCGCACCCGCGTCGGCGCGCTGGCGAGCGCGGCGAGGACGTAGGCCCGGTTGGTGATCGACTTCGAACCGGGGACACGGATGTCCGCGTCGAGCGGGCCTTCCGCGACCGGTGCGGTCCAGGTGTCGTGCGCGTCTGTCACGCCGCGAGAGTAGCGGTTTTCCACTCCATCGGACGCTTGCGGCGTGGCCGGTGAGCGCCCCGGCGGGCGTGCGATAAGGTGGAAGCCCGTGGGACTTCAGTCGCGGGCTACCAAGTATGTCTTTGTCACCGGAGGCGTTGCCTCCTCTCTGGGTAAGGGACTCACGGCTTCCAGCCTGGGTCAGCTCCTTACCGCACGTGGGCTCCGGGTCACGATGCAGAAGCTGGATCCGTACCTCAACGTCGATCCGGGCACGATGAACCCGTTCCAGCACGGTGAGGTGTTCGTCACCGACGACGGCGCCGAGACCGATCTGGACATCGGGCACTACGAGCGTTTTCTCGACCGGGCTCTCGACGGCAAGGCGAACGTCACCACCGGGCAGGTGTACTCCGAGGTCATCGCCAAGGAGCGCCGCGGTGAGTACCTCGGCGACACCGTACAGGTCATCCCGCACATCACCGACGAGATCAAGGCGAGGATCACCGCCGCGGCGGGCGCCGACGAGGACGGGAACAGCCCGGACGTCGTGATCACCGAGGTCGGCGGCACCGTGGGCGACATCGAGTCGCTGCCGTTCCTGGAGGCCTGCCGTCAGGTCCGCCACGACGTCGGCCGTGACCAGTGCTTCTTCCTCCACGTCTCCCTGGTCCCGTACCTCGCCCCGTCGGGCGAGCTGAAGACCAAGCCGACCCAGCACTCGGTCGCCGCGCTGCGCAACATCGGTATCCAGCCCGACGCGCTCGTCTGCCGCGCCGACCGTGAGCTGCCGGAGGACCTCAAGCGCAAGATCGGCCTGATGTGCGACGTCGACACCGAAGCCGTCATCGCCTGCCCCGACGCGCCGTCGATCTACGACATCCCGAAGGTGCTGCACCGTGAGGCGCTCGACGCCTACGTGGTGCGCCGCCTCGGGCTGCCGTTCCGCGACGTCGACTGGACCGTGTGGGGCGACCTGCTCGACCGCGTGCACAACCCGTCGGAGACGGTGCGGGTCGCGCTCGTCGGCAAGTACATCGACCTGCCGGACGCCTACCTGTCGGTGACCGAAGCCCTGCGCGCGGGTGGTTTCGCCCACCGTGCCAAGGTTCAAATCGCCTGGGTCCCCTCGGACTCCTGCGAGACCCCGGCCGGTGCGGCCGCGGCGCTGTCCGATGTGGACGGTGTACTGGTCCCGGGCGGCTTCGGCGTCCGTGGCATCGAGGGCAAGGTCGGCGCCATCGCCTACGCCCGCACCCACGGGCTGCCGCTGCTGGGCCTGTGCCTCGGCCTGCAGTGCATGGTGATCGACGCGGCGCGGAACCTGGCGGGTATCAAGGACGCGAACTCGGCCGAGTTCGAGGACGGCCCGAACCCGGTCATCTCGACGATGGCCGACCAGCGTGACGTCGTCGCCGGCGAGCGCGACATGGGCGGCACCATGCGGCTCGGCGCCTACGTCGCCAAGCTCAAGCCGGGCTCGCAGGTCGCGAAGGCGTACGGCAGCACCGAGGTCTCCGAGCGGCACCGTCACCGCTACGAGGTCAACAACGCTTACCGCAAGCGCCTTTCCGACGCCGGTCTGGTGTTCTCGGGTACCTCGCCCGACGACCACCTGGTCGAGTTCGTGGAGCTGCCCGCCGACAAGCACCCGTTCTTCGTCGGCACCCAGGCGCACCCAGAGCTCAAGAGCCGCCCGACCCGCCCGCACCCGCTGTTCAGCGCGTTCGTGAAGGCCGTCGTCGACCGCAAGGTCGCCGAGCGGCTGCCGGTCGAGCTGCCCGAGGCCCCTCAGACGGTGGCCCGGTGAGCGAGCCCGGTAAGCACGAGTTCACCGTCGCGTCCACAAAGGACGTCCACATCGGACGTGTGGTGGGGCTGCGGGTCGACGAGGTCGTGATGCCCGGCGGCGGCACCGCCCGCCGTGAGGTCGTCGAGCACCTCGGCGCGGTCGCCGTCGTCGCGCTCGACGAGGACGGCGCGGTGACGCTGATCCACCAGTACCGGCACCCGATCGGGCGGCGGCTGTGGGAACTGCCCGCCGGGCTGATCGACAAGGCGGGGGAGGACCCCGTCGGCGCGGCCCAACGCGAGCTGGTCGAGGAGGTCGGGCTCAGCGCCGAGCGCTGGGAGACCCTGGTCGACGTCGCGGCGTCGCCCGGCTTCACCGACGAGGTCGTCCGTGTCTATCTCGCCCGCGACCTGTCCGAAGTGGAGAGGGAGGTCCTCGGCGATGAGGAGGCGGACCTCGTCATGCGGAAGTTCCCGCTCGCCGAGGCGGTCCGGATGGCGTTGGCCGGTGAGCTGGTGAACGGATCGACCGTCGGTGGCGTGCTCGCCGCACACGCGGTGCTTTCGGGGGCGGCTTCGGCGCGGCCCGCCGACGCGCCTTGGGAGGATCGGCCGACGAAGTTCGCTTCACGCGGTCTCTAGCGCTCGTGAGTGGTAAGGACGGTTCTAACCGTCCTTACCACTCACGAGGCGTTCAGTCCCGGAGACGGCGGCCCTGCGCGTCGGTGCCGCCGTTCGCCAGCAGCACGATCCCGTCGACCAACGGCCAGACCGCGCCGATGCCGCAGGTGACCACCACGACCGCCAGTTGGCCCAGCGCGAGCCCGACATGGCCGGTGTAGAAGCGCCCGATCCCGAACGGCAGCACGATCTGCAGCACCCCGGCGGCGACCTTCGACTTCGGTGAGTACGGCGCGACCGCGGCGGGCCGCTGGTACACGGGCACGAACGGCGGCGGGTCGAACCGCGGCGCCAGGTACGCCGGATGAGGCGCGGGAAGGTCCTGGAACAGCGGCCGGAGTTCGCCGAACGTCACGGCCTCGTACGCGGCGAGGACGCGGCCCTCGTACTCGTCCGGCGTGATCCTTCCCTGGCTGTAGTGGTCGGCGAGCAGCCGCGCCGCCTCCTCGCGCTCGGCGGTGCCGGCGCGCATTTCGTCCGGGTCCGGTTGCTGGGACATGCTCCCAAGGTAGCCCGTTTCACACCCGCGACGCGGTACGCGCGGCGAACCCCCGAACGGGTCGCGGTCGTCCTAGAGTGTCCGTGTGTCACGGGCCGGCGGTACCGGAGTCGCCCAGGTGGTCGCCGCTTACCTCGACCATCTGGTGGTCGAGCGCGGAACCGCGAGGAACACCCTCGACAGCTACTCCCGCGACCTGCGCCGGTACACCGCGTACCTCGGCGATGCCGACGTCGAGTGCTTCGGCGATGTCACCTCGGCGCACATCACCTCGTTCGGCGCGGCACTGCGCGAAGGCGACGAAGAGCATCGGCCGCTCGCCGCGTCCTCGGCGGCCCGAGCGCTGGTCGCGGTGCGAGGCCTGCACAAGTTCGCGCACGCCGACGGCATCACCGAGCACGATCCGGCCCGCGAGGTCCGCCCGCCCGCGGCGGCCAAACGGCTGCCCAAGGCGCTGCCGGTGGCCGACGTGCTGAAACTGCTGGAAACCCCGCCGCCCGAGGGCGAACGCCCGCTGCGGGACCGGGCGCTGCTGGAGCTGCTCTACTCCACCGGCGCGCGGATCTCGGAGGCCGTGGGGCTCGACGTCGACGACATCGACGACACCGAACGGACCGTGCTGCTCGACGGCAAGGGCGGCAAGCAGCGCATCGTGCCGATCGGCCGTCCCGCGCTGGAAGCGGTGCACGCGTACCTCGTCCGCGCGCGGCCGGCGCTCGCCACCCACGGCAGGGGGACGCCGGCGATGTTCCTGAACGCCCGCGGTTCCAGGCTTTCCCGGCAGAGCGCGTGGCAGGTTCTCAAGGACACCGCGGAATCCGCGGGGATCACGGCGGGCGTCTCCCCGCACACGCTGCGCCATTCCTTCGCCACGCATCTTCTCGAAGGCGGCGCCGACGTCCGCGTCGTGCAGGAACTCCTCGGCCACGCTTCGGTGACCACCACCCAGGTGTACACGCTGGTCACGGTCAACACGCTCCGCGAGGTTTACGCGACAGCACATCCCCGCGCGCTCGGCTAGACAGCGCCTAAACGACCCGGTCGGTCCCGGCGTGCCTCGTTGGCTCGACTCGCGGATCGCGCATAGGCTGCCGATGATCCTGCCGAAGAGGAGCTTTCGCGCCATGTCGACACCGAACGAGCCGGCGAAGCCGTCCGCGTCCGCCGGTTCGGCCGCGGCGAGCCTCAGCCAGGTGACCATCGCAACCCCCGCCGAACACGACGGCGACGAACCGTCGGAGGACACGATCTCTTCCCGCGGCCGCAAGGCCAAGCGCGCCAAAGAAACCAAGCAGCAAGAACTCGAGAGGGACGGTATCGGCCCCACGGGCCGTCCGTTCCGCGAGATCCCCGATCCGCCGCCGCTGGACCGGCACGGTCCCGCACTGGTGATGGCCATGTGCAACCAGAAGGGCGGGGTCGGCAAGACCACCTCGACCATCAACCTCGGTGCGGCGCTGGCCGAATGCGGCCGCCGGGTACTGCTGGTCGACTTCGACCCCCAGGGCGCGCTCTCGGTCGGCCTCGGCATTCAGCCGCACGAGCTGGACCAGACGGTCTACAACGTCATCATGGAGCGCTCGGTCGGTATCACCGACGTCATCCGGAAGACCCGGGTGGACGGCGTCGACCTGCTGCCGAGCAACATCGACCTGTCCGCTGCCGAGGTCCAGTTGGTCGCAGAGGTAGGGCGCGAACACACTTTGTTACGGGTCCTTCGTCCGGTCATGAACGACTACGACTATGTTCTTGTCGACTGCCAGCCCTCGCTAGGCCTGCTGACGGTGAACGCACTGACCGCCGCGGACGGTGTGATCATCCCGCTGGAGTGCGAGTTCTTCAGTCTGCGAGGCGTAGCGCTCCTGATCGACACCATCGAGAAGGTGCAGGAACGCCTCAACCCCAAACTGGACATCACCGGGATTCTCGCCACCATGTACGACCCGAGAACCCTGCACTCGAAGGAGGTCATGGCGAGAGTGGTGGAGGCATTCGGCGACACCGTGTTCGACACGGTGATCAACCGCACCGTGCGGTTCCCCGAGACGACGGTCGCGGGCGAGCCGATCACGACCTGGGCTCCCAAATCAGCAGGCGCGGCGGCCTATCGCGCGCTTGCCCGTGAGGTGATCGCTCGGTGAGCAGGCGAGCTTCCCTGCCCGGAGCGTCCGAACTTTTCAGGATCACCTCCAGCCCCGCGCTCGATCTGCCGCCCGCGCCCGAACAGCCCGCCCCCGCGAAGGGGAACGGCAACGGGAACGAGACGGGGAACGCGCACAAGGAACAGCTGACCCGTGCCGCGCGCAGCGGGTCCGGGCGGACCAAGCACGACGCGAAGATCACCGTCTACGTCTCCGGCGACGAACTGCTGGCGATGGAGCAGGCCAGGCTGAACCTCCGGGCGAAGCACGGCCTCGTACTCGATCGCGGCAGGCTGGTCCGCGAGGCGGTGGCCGTGCTGCTGGCCGACTTCGACGCGGCGGGCGAGGACTCGGTCCTCGTCCAGCGTCTGCGGGCGGGCAGCGAGGACGGGAAAGAGACCGAGAGCTGATGGACGACCCGGCCGCGGCTGCTCCCAGCGGCTCAGAGCCGGTCGAGCGGACAGAGGCAGACGAGACCCCCGCCGTGCACGAGACCGTGCACGGCGGGATGGTCCCCGAAGGACTGGCCAGTGAAGAGCTGAGCACGTCCAAGTTCAAGGTGAACCTGTCGAACTTCCAGGGCCCCTTCGATCTGCTGCTCCAGCTGATCTCGCAGCACCAGCTCGACGTCACCGAAGTCGCGTTGCACCAGGTCACGGACGATTTCATCGCCTACACCCGTGCACTCGGCACGGAGTGGAACCTCGACGAGACGACCGAGTTCCTGGTCATCGCGGCGACCCTGCTCGACCTCAAGGCGGCGCGGCTGCTGCCCGCCGCCGAGGTGGAGAGCGAAGACGACCTCGCCCTGCTCGAAGCACGGGATCTGCTGTTCGCGCGCGTGCTGCAGTACCGGGCGTACAAGCAGGTCGCGGCCCTGTTCGGGGAACTGGAGGCCGGCGCCCTGCGGCGGTACCCCCGGTCGGTCGCGCTGGAGGACCGGTTCATGGGCCTGCTGCCCGAGGTGATGCTCGGCGTCGACCCGGCGAAGTTCGCCGAGATCGCGGTCGCGGTCTTCAAACCGAAGCCGCCGCCGACGGTGTCGATCGCGCACATCCACATGGGCCGGGTCTCGGTGCGCGAACACGCCGCGCTGCTGCGGCTCAAGCTGGCGGAACGAGGCGAAGCGACCTTCGGTGAGCTGGTCGAGGACTGCGAGCACACCGTCGAGATCGTGGCGCGGTTCCTCGCGCTGCTGGAGCTGTACCGGGAGGCCTCGGTCCAGTTCGAGCAGCTGGAGGCACTCGCCGAACTGCACGTGCGCTGGACCGGCGGATCCGTGGAGGAGGCGTCGGTGGCGGCCGAGCACGATCGCGCCGCCGCTGAGGACGAGGAGTACGGGTGAGCCCGGAGAACACCGAAGAGACCGAGAAGACCGAAGAGAGCGAAGCACCCGAAGCAGACGAGACCGGGGATGGGCCGAAGGCTCCCATCGCCGAGTCCGACGAGGTGAAGGACGCTTTCGTCGCGTCGGATGAGGCGAAGGACGCTTTCGGCCCGCCGGAGACCGCCGAGGCGGGGGAGGCGGAGCCGCCTGCCGACGAGGGGCTCGTCGCGGCGGGCGACGGCGACTACCCCGACGTCACCTCCGACGAGGCGCTCGAAGCGGCGCTCGAGGCGTTGCTCCTGGTCGTCGACTCGCCGATCAACGAGGAATCGCTCGCCGACACCGTCGGGCAACCCGTGTCGCGGGTGACCGTGGCGCTGCGCACGATGGCGCAGAAGTTCACCGAGCGGACCAGCGGAATCGACCTGCGCCGCGTCGGCGAAGGGTGGCGGTTCTACACTAGGGACGTCTATGCCCCGTTCGTGGAGAAGCTTCTGCTCGACGGCCAGCGTTCCAAGCTGACGCGAGCCGCACTGGAGAGCCTCGCCGTGATCGCCTATCGGCAGCCGGTGACCAGGGCCAGGGTCGCCGCCGTCCGAGGGGTGAACGTGGACGGGGTGATCAGGACGCTGCTGGCGCGCGGCCTGATCGAGGAGATGGGGACCGACCCCGAAACCACAGGCACGCTGTACGTGACGACCGAGCTGTTCCTGGAGCGACTGGGCCTCTCGTCCCTGGCCGACCTTCCGCCCATCGCTCCGTTGCTACCCGAAGTGGACACCATCGATGACATCTGACCCGCATCCCGACGGCATTCGGCTGCAGAAGGTCCTTTCGCAGGCAGGCGTCGCCTCGCGGCGCGCGGCCGAGGACCTGATCGTGCGTGGTCGCGTGAGCGTGGACGGCAAGGTGGTCACCGAACTCGGCCGCCGGGTCGATCCGGACAACTCCGTGATCCACGTCGACGGCACCCGCGTCCAGGTCCGCGAGGACCTCGTCTACCTCCTGCTGAACAAGCCCAAGGGCGTGCACAGCACGATGAACGACGACCGCGGCCGTCCGTGCGTCGGCGACTACCTGCGCGGACGGTACGAGGAGACCCCCGGCATCGTGCACGTCGGCAGGCTCGACGAAAACACCGAAGGACTCCTGCTGCTCACCAACGACGGCGACCTCGGCCACCGGCTGATGCACCCGTCGTTCCGCGTGCTGAAGACCTACTTCGCCGAGGTCGAGGGCATCGTCCCGCGTGGGCTCGGCAAGGAGCTGCGAGCGGGGTTCGAGCTGCCGGACGGCATCGTCAAGGTCGACCAGTTCCGGGTCAAGGACATGCTGGCCGGGCGTACCCAGATCGAACTGGTCATCCACGAGGGTCGCAAGCACATCGTGCGGCGGCTGATGGCGGCCACCGGGCACCCGGTGCGCAAACTGGTCCGGACCGCGCTGGGCGACGTCCAGCTCGGTGCCCAGCGGTCGGGTTCGATCCGGCGCCTGAACCGCGGCGAGGTCGGTTCGCTGTACCGCGCAGTCGATCTGTAGAACTTTCCGCTCTACTGCACAGGTGATCTCCGCGTTTAGCTCTTCCTGATGGGCTTTCAGCCGACGGGGAAGGGCTCAACCGTGAAAACAGTTGTGCTGGCAGGGATCTTGGTGGTCGCCGCGGCCGTGGTCGCGGCACCGCAGGCCACGGCGAAACCGCGGGGCAGCGAACCGGTCTACGACTTCGCCCAGGCCGTCCGCGAGACGGCCTGGGTGGACATCGGGCTCGACGGGGACGGCGACGGCCGTTCGGACCGGGTCGCCGCCGACATCATCCGCCCGAAGGAACCGGCGGCGCAGGGCAAGAAGGTCCCGGTCATCATGGACGCGAGCCCGTATTACTCGTGCTGCGGGCGGGGCAACGAGAGCGAACTCAAGACCTACGATTCGGCGGGCAGGCCGGTCGGCTTCCCGCTCTACTACGACAACTTCTTCGTCCCGCGCGGGTACGCCGTGGTCCTGGTCGATCTGGCCGGCACCAACAAGTCCCGCGGCTGCACCGACATCGGCGGGCCCTCGGACGTCGACTCGGCGCGCAAGGTCGTCGACTGGCTGAACGGCCGCGCGAACGGCTACACGACGGCCACCGGTCCGGCCAGGACGAACGCGACCTGGTCGACGGGTGCGGTCGGCATGATCGGGAAGTCCTACGACGGCACGGTGGCCAACGGCGTCGCCGCGACCGGCGTCGATGGGCTCAAGACCATCGTGCCGATCGGTGCCATCAGCTCCTGGTACGACTACTACCGCTCCGACGGCGCGAACCTGCGCCAGGGCAGCCCGGCTGGGTTGGCGCAGACCGTGTCCCGGCGCAACGGCGGGCAGAACTGCGGCGCGGCGAACCAGAAGCTCACCGCGGGCGCGACCTCGAACGGCGACTACAACGCGTTCTGGCTCGACCGGGACTACGTGCAGAGCGCTTCTAAGGTGAAGGCGAGCGTGCTCGCTTCACACGGCCTTGGTGACTTGAACGTCAAGACGATCAACTTCGGGCAGTGGTGGGAAGCGCTGAACGTCGAGCGCAAGATCTGGCTGACGCAGGCCGGTCACGTCGATCCGTTCGACTACCGGCGGTCGGCGTGGGTCGACACCCTGCACAAGTGGTTCGACCACTACCTGCTCGGCGTGGACAACGGTATCGAGAAGACACCGGGCGCGAGCGTGGAACGCGAGCCCGACGTCTGGGTGGACCAGCCCGCATGGCCCGCCGGCAGCGCCGTCACTCTGCGCCCCGCGGCCGGGAGCACACCGGGCGTCGGCACGCTCGGCACGACCGCGGGGACGGGCACGGTGTCGTTCACGGATTCGTCGGGCCAGTCCTCGAACAGCTGGGCCGCGAGGCCGACGGAGACCACGAGCGGACGCGTGCTGTTCAGCACCGGCGCGCTCGCGAAGGACCTGCACGTCTCCGGAACGGCGAAGGTGACCGTGACCGCGACGCCGTCGACGTCCACGGCGCGGCTCTCGGCGGTTCTCGTCGACTACGGCCCGGCGACGATCCGGAACTACACGGGACCGAAGGAAGGCATCAAGAACGAGCTGACCCAGTCGTGCTGGGGCGCGAGCGCGCCCGGTAACGACGCCTGCTACCTGAACACGAGCACCGACGCCGTCTCGGTGGGGCTCAACATCATCAGCCGCGGCTGGGCGGATCTGGCCAACCACCGTTCGCTGAGCCAGGAATCGCCGCTGACGCCGGGGCAGCCGTACACGATGACGTTCCGGCTGGCGAGTACGGATCACGTCGTCCCGGCGGGACATCAGCTCGCGCTGATCATCGGCGGGACCGACGGCTCGTTCATCGGCGGGCCTGCGCAGTATCCGAAGATCACGGTGGACCTGGACAAGACGTCACTGGCGCTGCCTGTCGTCGGCGCGGGTCCGTCGGCGGTTCCGGCGGCGCTTCCGGCGGCTCCGGCGCAGATCGCGCCGGCGACCGTCTCGGGTCTCGAGCGCGGCTAGGTGATGAAGGGTCCCCATAGGGCGGATCGTCCTAGGGGGACCCTTCATGTCTCAACGCCCGGCGGTGACGACCCAGACCCCGCCAGGGATCCGCACCCCGTGCGGCGTCTCGAATTCGCCGAGTGCGCCCCGCACGCCGTCTCGGAGGCTGGCGAGGGTGGCCTCGTCCACGCCCCGCAGGTTGTGCTGGGTCGGGGCCATCGAGAAGACGAAGTCCGTCGCGTCGTCGGCGTCCACCCCGAAGCCCATGTCCGCGTCCACCGGGCTGATCTCGATGTCGCGGAAGCCCGCCGCCGTGAGCACTTCGGTGATCCGTTCGGGGGCCAGCAGTGAACCCATCCCGCGTGCGGCGGGGGAGGGCTCGCGCAGGTAGGGCGCGAGCGCCGCCGTCGCCCGGGCGTAGGCGCTGTCGGCGTCGCCTGACCGTGGTCCCACGAAGGTCAGCCGCCCGGCCGGAGCCATCGCTTCGCGAAGATGCTCGAACGCCGCGACCAGGTCGGAGAAGAACATCACGCCACCCCGGCTGATGACGACGTCGAAGCCTGGCTCGTCGAACGGGTGCACCTGCGCGTCTCCCTGCTCGAACGCGATGTTGGTGATTCCTTCGGCCGCCGCGTCCAGGCGAGCCCTTTCCAGCTGTGGTGCCGAAAGGTCGATGCCCAGCGCGTGCCCGCTTCCGGCCTTCTTCGCGGCCAGCCGGGTGGTGAGTCCGGCGCCGCAGCCCACATCCAGGACGGCGTGACCGTCACCGATGTCCGCCGCGTCGAAAAGCGGCGCGTCGAAGGCTTCCATCATTCCGTTGTAGCGCTCCGGGCGAGCCGCCCAAAGCCTGCCCTCCCAGCCGTTCCACGCTTCGGCCTGTTGCTGATTGACGATCGCCGTCATCCCGGCACCCCATCCGCGTCGTTAGTAGAGTTGAACTCTAGTGGTTGACTCTAGAGATAGACTCCAATCATGAGTGGTGTCAAGGGCGCCCGATCCGAACGGGCGGCGGAAACCCGGCGGCGGATCATCACGGCCGCCACAGAGCTCTTTCTCGCCGACGGCTACGGCGCGACCACGCTTCAGCAGGTCGCGGTCCGGGCGGGGGTGGCGGTCCAGACCATCTACTTCACCTTCCGCAACAAGCCGACGTTGCTGAAGGAACTGGTCGATGTCGCGATCGCCGGCGACGACGGTCCACTGGCGACGATGGAGCGGCCGTGGTTCGCGCGGGTGACGGACGCGCCGGACGCGCGCGAGGCGCTGGCCGCGCTCGTCACCGGCAGCCGGGCCGTGCTCGAACGGGTCGCCGCCGTCACCGACATGGTCCGCACCGCGACCGCGGCGCACCCCGAACTGCGGGAACTGTGGCCGGATCAGGAGGATCCGCGCCACGCCGTGCACGCGACGGCGGCGAAGGCCCTGCTGGAGAAACCGGGCGCCGTCACCGGTCTTGCCGTCGACAGGGCGGCGGACGTCCTCTACGCCCTGCTCAGCCCGGAGATGTTCCTGATCCTCACCCGTGACCGCGCTTGGTCACCCGAGGAATGGGAGCGCTGGGTGGAAGAGACTCTGGCCGCGCAGTTGCTCGCGCCAGGCCTGGAGCGCGGCTAGACGAATGCAATGAACGGTCCTTTCCTCGCGAAACTTGCAAGGAAGGGACCGTTCCTAGCGCGCGTGGGCGGGGTCAGCCGGTCTGCGAGGCCGGGCTCTTCGAACCGAAGGGCTTCCGCTGCAGTGCCCGCGCCACCGGTTCGACGATGCGCGCGGCCGTCGGGCCGAGGATCGCCATCAGGAGCACGTACGCCGTCGCGAGGGCGGCGAGTTCGCCGGTCACCGCGCCCGCCGCCACCGCCAGCCCGGCGATGACGATCGAGAACTCGCCTCGGGCGACCAACGCGGCCCCGGCTCTCGCGCGGCCCATCTTCCCGATGCCTTGCCTCCGCGCGGCCCACCAGCCGGTGCCGACCTTCGTGAGCGTGGTCGCGACCGCCAGGACGACCGCCCAGCCGAGCACGGGCGGGATCGAAGCCGGGTTCGTGTTGAGCCCGAACACGACGAAGAACACGGCGGCGAAGAGATCTCGCAGCGGTTCGAGCATGTGCGTCGCGTTCTCCGCCGTCGACCCCGAGATCGCGATGCCGAGCAGGAACGCGCCGACCGCGGCCGACACCTGCATCGCCGAAGCCAGGCCGGCGACCAGCAGGGCCGCGCCGAGGACCTTGAGGAGGAACACCTCGCGGTCCGGGCTGTCCACCGCCGCGGAGACGTACCGGCCGAACTTCAGCGCGATCACCAGGACGACGGTGATGACCATCAAGGAGATCCCGACGGCCTTCATCCCGCCGAGGAAACTCACCCCGCCGAGCACCGCGGTGAGGATCGGCAGGTACAGCGCCATCACCAGGTCCTCGAACACCAGGATCGACAGCACCACCGGGGTTTCCCGGTTACCGAGCCTGCCGAGATCGCCGAGGACCTTCGCGATGATCCCGGACGACGAGATGTAGGTGACGCCCGCCATGACGATCGCGCCGATCGGCCCCCAGCCGAGGATGAGCGCGACGATCGCGCCCGGCGCGGCGTTCAGCACGATGTCCACGAGACCCGCCACCCACGAGCGTTTCAGCCCGGTGAACAGCTCGGCCGCCGAGTACTCCAGGCCCAGCAGGAGCAGCAGCAGGACGACCCCGATCTCGCTGGCGAGGTGGGTGAAGTCGCCGATGTCGCCGAGCGGGATCAGCCCGCCCTGCCCGAAGCACAGGCCACCGATCAGGTACAGCGGGATCGGGGACATCCCGATCTTCCCGGCGAGGCGGCCCAACGCGCCCAGCCCGAAGAAGACCGCCCCGAGTTCGATCAAGGACAGTGCGGTGTGATCCATCGGCGATCAGCCGTACTTCAAGATCTTGACAGCGGCCTCGAGACCTTCGGAGGTGCCGACCGCGACGAGGACGTCGCCGGCGGTGAGGTTGAAGTCCGGCGTGGGGGAGGGGTGGACCTGCCCGGCCCGCATCACCGCGACGACCGAGACGCTCGTGCGTGTCCGCATGGCGGTGTCGCCCAGCGTCCGGCCGTCGAACGGCGACGACGCCTTGATCGGCAGCTGCTTGGTGTTGATACCGGGCAGATCCCGATGCTCTTCGGTGAGCTGGGCGACCAGCTGGGGCGCGCCGAGCAGGTTCGCCAGCGCGCCCGCTTCGTCGGTGGTGAGCGGAAGTGAGGCCAGGCAGGCGTCGGGATCGTCCGTTTTGGACACGATGAGCTCGACGTGTCCATCGCGATGGGTCACCACTCCTACGCGGCGGCCGTTGCGGGTGGCGAAGTCCTTGCGGACGCCTATTCCGGGGAGCGGGGTCACTTCGACGTTCACGTGAACAACAGTAACTCACCGTTCGTTTCGCGCGGGACGGATCAGGAACAGCGCCGAGATCCCGAGCATCAAGGCACACGTCGCGCCGTGGATGCCGAGGGCGGCGCCCATGGATCCGTTGTGGGTCAACACGATCAGCATGTCGCCGAACGGGATGAACGCCAGCGCGAGCATCGCCCGGCCCAGTGCGCGGGCGTTCCGGAACAGGAGCAGCGCGAGCACCACGAGCGCCGTGCCGATGTCGCGGACCCCCTTGACGGCGAGGATCGGGTCACCCTCGGACGGCATCACCGGCAATCCGAATCCGCCCGTCTGGGACGCCGGGAAGAACACGTAACCGCTTCCGAAATAGAGGACGAAGAGCACGAGGGCGGCGGACAGGACGTAAGCGATCTTGATTCTGGCCATGATCTCCGACTCCAAAAGCTAGCAGTGCTAGGAACGAGACCGACCTTAGCGCTAGCGCCGCTAGCTTGTCTAGCGGTGCTAGCATGTTCGTATGGTCACCAACCCCCGGCGCGAGCGGGACCGCTCGCAACGCGAACAGCTGATCGTCACCACCGCCCGCGAGATCGCCGAAGAAGAAGGCTGGGACGCGGTCACCACACGTCGGCTGGCGGCGAAGATCGAGTACAGCCAGCCCGTGCTCTACAGCCATTTCTCCGGCAAGGGGGCGATCATGGCGGCCGCGGCGCTCGAGGGATGCACCGAAATGGCCGCCGACATGCGGAAGGGGGCAGGGGCGGCGGAGGGCTCGCGGGACGCGCTGCTGCGGCTGGCCGAGAACTACTTCGACTTCGCCGACCGCAAACCCGCGCTCTACGACGCGATCTTCACCCTCGCCAGCGAACTGGACTTCGCCAGCCCGGACAGCCCGGCGCCGTTGAAGGACGCGTTCGGCGCGCTGCTCGAAGTCGTGGGCCCGGTCTCCGGCGAATACGACCCCGGCCTCTACACCGAGACCTTTTGGGCGGCTTTGCACGGCCTGGTCACCCTCGAACGCAGCTCCCGGCTCCCGGCGCCCGCGCGCGCGGAGCGGATCGGCATGCTCGTCGACCGGTTCGCCGTGGGCGGCTGAGGCGTGTCGCGTGCCACCAGGCAGAATGGTCGTCGATCAGGTGAGCGACGGATGAGCTGAGGAGAGTTTCGGTGACGGGAGCCCTGCGTGGTGTGGTCGCGATGGACGGCCCGTCCGGAACCGGGAAATCCACGGTTTCGCGGAAGCTCGCGACGAAGCTCGGCGCCGGTTACCTCGACACGGGCGCGATGTACCGCATGGTCACCCTCGCCGTCCTGCGCGCCGGGGTCGACCCGGCCGACGCGGACGCGGTCGCCGACGTCGCCGTGAAGGCCGAACTCGGCATCGGGACCAGCCCCGACGAGGCGACGGTGACCCTGGCGGGCGAGGACGTCGCCGCCGAGATCCGCGGCGCGGACGTCACCACTGCGGTGTCGCCGGTTTCGGCCGTCCCGGCGGTCCGCGAACTGCTGGTCACCCGGCAGCGCGAGATCATCGCCGAGGTGCTCGGCCGCGTCGGCGGCATCGTGGTCGAGGGGCGCGACATCGGCACGGTCGTCTCGCCCGACGCCCCGCTCAAGATCTTCCTCACCGCTTCGGCCGAGGTCCGCGCCGCGCGGCGCAGCGCGCAGGACTCCGCGGCCGGTCGCGAGTCCACCGTGGATGTCGCGAAGGCGGCGGTGGAGCGGCGCGACCACCTCGACTCCACGCGGGCGGCGTCGCCCCTGCGCGCGGCCGAAGACGCCGTCGAGGTGGACACTTCGGCGCTCAACATCGACCAGGTGATCGTCGCTCTGGCGGAACTGGCACTGCACCGCGGGCTCCTCGAAGGGTGCCCCGCCGAGGCCGCCAGGTGAGCGCGAAGGGACTGCCTGAAGGCGCGAGCGGCCCGATCCACACCTTCGGCAGGGGGATCTCGAAGTTCATCGTCCGGCCCGCTTTCCGGGTCCGGGTCCACGGTGGCGAGCGGGTGCCGGCGTCGGGTCCGGTGGTGTTCATCGCCAACCACAGCTCGATGGTGGAACCGCAGCTGCTGTTCGGAATGTTGTCGCGCCGCACGGCGTTCCTGGTCAAGGAGGAACTCTTCCGGGGGTTCGTCGGCTGGTTCTTCCCGAAACTGGGCCAGATCCCGGTGAAACGGGGTGCGGTGGACCGCAAACCGCTGATGATGGCGGTCAAGGTGCTCGAGGACGGCGGTGCGGTGGGGATCTTCCCCGAAGGCACCCGCGGCCTCGGTGACGCCGAAAACTTCGAGCGCGGCGCGGCCTTCCTGGTCCGCGCCGGGAACGCGACCGTGGTTCCGGTCGCCACTCGGGGGACGTACAAACCCGCCGGCGCCAAGAGGCGTTGGCGGCCACGCGTCGACATCATGGTCGGCGAACCTTTCACTCCCGCGATCGGGAAGGGGAGGACAGGGCTGGAGGAGGGAACCGAGCGGCTTCGCATCGCGCTCGCGGACCTCGTGAAGGCACTGGACGAATGGCGCTTGGAGCACGGGCTCCGAGACACGCGACAGGATTGAGTACATGACAGAGCTAGACGGAGTCGGCGAGATCGACGGCTCCTGGTCCGACGAATCCGAATTCACCGCGCTCGACGCCCAGATCGCCGCGGGCGAGGCCGAGGAGGAGGCGCAGCTCGCGCAGCCGGTCCTCGCCGTCGTCGGCAGGCCGAACGTGGGCAAGTCGACCCTGGTCAACCGCATCCTCGGCCGCCGCGAGGCGGTCGTGCAGGACGTCCCCGGCGTGACCAGGGACCGCGTCGCCTACGACGCCTTCTGGGCGGGCCGCCGGTTCACGCTGGTGGACACGGGCGGCTGGGAGCCGGACGCGACCGGGCTCCAGGCCTCGGTCGCCGCGCAGGCCGAGATGGCGATGGCCACCGCCGACGCGGTCCTGCTGGTCATCGACGCCAGCGTCGGCGCGACGGCCACCGACGAGGCCGTCTCCAAGGTGCTGCGCCGGTCGAAGAAGCCGGTGCTGCTCGCCGCCAACAAGGTCGACGACGACCGTCTGCTCGCCGACACCGCGTCCCTGTGGTCGCTCGGCCTCGGCGAGCCGTACCCGGTCAGCGCGCTGCACGGCCGCAGCTCGGGCGACCTGCTCGACGCCATCGTCAAGGCACTGCCGGAGATGCCGCGCGACGGTGACCGCGCCACCACCGGCCCGCGCCGGGTCGCGCTGGTCGGCAAGCCGAACGTGGGCAAGTCGAGCCTGCTCAACAAGCTGTCCGGCGAGGAGCGGTCCGTCGTGGACTCGGTCGCGGGCACCACCGTCGACCCGGTCGACTCGCTGGTCGAGCTGGACGGCGAGACCTGGCGGTTCGTCGACACGGCGGGCCTGCGCAAGCGGGTCAACTCGGCCAACGGGGCGGAGTACTACGCGTCGCTGCGGACCAAGACCGCGATCGACGCGGCCGAGGTCGCGATCGTGCTGCTGGACGCCGCCGAGCCGCTTTCCGAGCAGGACCTCCGGGTGCTGACGATGGTCGTCGAGGCCGGCCGCGCCTGTGTGCTCGCCTTCAACAAGTGGGACCTCGTCGACGAGGACCGCCGCCACGCCATGGTCCGTGAACTGGACCGCGGCCTGGTGCGGGTGCCGTGGGCGGACAAGGTCAACATCTCGGCGCTCACCGGCCGGTCCGTGCGCAAGCTCGCGCCCGCGCTGCGGACCGCGCTGAAGTCCTGGGACCAGCGGGTTCCCACCGGTCAGCTGAACGGCTGGCTCGCCGACCTCATCGCCGCGACCCCACCGCCGGTGCGCGGTGGCAAGCAGCCGAAGGTGCTGTTCGCGACCCAGGCGGGCATCCGGCCGCCGACGCTCGTCCTTTTCACCACCGGATTCCTCGAAGCGGGCTATCGGCGGTTCATCGAACGGAAGTTCCGTGAGCGTTTCGGTTTCGAAGGCAGCCCCGTCCGGGTGAATGTCCGGGTGCGGGAAAAGAAGCAAAAGCCCAAGGCCGGTGGTAAAGCGGCCGGAAAATCAGCGGGTAAACCGAAAGCACGCTGATTCTCACGATGTAGGTGAATATTTCACTGGGTGGGCACGCCGATGACCTCGGTTTCGGCGTGTCCACCGGTGAGTTGCGACACTCTGCCGAGACCCTCCCGAGATATGCCGTTCACCTGCGGTAAAGTGAACGGTCTGCTAGCGGGCGCCTCATTCGGAGAGCGAGCCCGAATGACGCACTTCGCGAAAGGTGTGTGATGGGCTTGAGCGCCCATGGTTCCGTCCTGCCCGTGGTGACCGCCCGATGACACTGACCGCAGATTCCCGGCCGATCGCCTGTGTCGCCGACGTCACCGTCGCTCCCTCGCCCGCCCCCGTCGCCGACCGGGCCCTGTTCTGGTCCGGCCTCGGAGCCGGTGAGCGCACCCTGCTCGACATCCTCGCCGAGACCGCCGCCCGCCACCCCAACGCGGGCGCGATCGACGACGGCGAGACCACGTTGTCCTACCGCAAGCTCGTCGAGGAGATCGACGCCTACGGCCGCAAGCTGACCGCCAACGGTGTCGGCGTCGGCGACCGGGTGGGCGTCCGGATCTCTTCCGGCACCGCGGAGCTCTACGTCGCGATCCTCGCCATCCTGTCCGTCGGCGCCGCCTACGTGCCGGTCGACGCGGACGACCCGGACGAGCGCGCGGAACTGGTCTTCGGTGAGGCCGATGTCGCCGCCGTCGTCTCCGATGGCGGCGCGATCACCGTGCTCGGCTCGCCCGGTGGGGTCGAGGGCACTCCCGCACCGGCCGACGACGCTTGGATCATCTTCACCTCCGGCTCGACCGGGAAGCCGAAGGGTGTCGCCGTCTCGCACGCCTCGGCCGCCGCCTTCGTCGACGCCGAGGCGCAGTTGTTCCTCACCGAGGAGCCGATCGGCCCCGGTGACCGCGTGCTCGCCGGCCTGTCGGTCGCGTTCGACGCGTCGTGCGAAGAGATGTGGCTCGCCTGGCGCCACGGCGCCTGCCTGGTCCCGGCGCCGCGTTCGCTCGTGCGGACCGGCGTCGACCTCGGCCCGTGGCTGGTCGCGCAGGGCATCACCGTCGTCTCGACCGTGCCGACGCTGGCCGCGCTGTGGCCCGCCGACGCGCTCGAGGACGTCCGCCTGCTGATCTTCGGCGGCGAGGCCTGCCCGCCCGAACTGGCCGAGCGCGTCGCCGTCGAAGGCCGCGAAGTCTGGAACACCTACGGCCCGACCGAGGCCACCGTCGTCGCCTGCGCCGCGCAGATGACCGGCGAGGGACCGGTCCGGATCGGCCTGCCGCTGGTGGGCTGGCAGCTCGCCGTCGTCAACGAGGCGGGCGAGCCGGTCGCGATGGGAGAGACCGGCGAACTGGTCATCGGCGGCGTCGGCCTGGCCCGTTACCTGGACCCGGAGAAGGACGCCGAAAAGTTCGCGCCCCTGCCCTCGCTGGGCTGGCGTCGCGCGTACCGGAGTGGTGACATGGTCCGCGCCGAAGCCGAGGGGCTGCTGTTCCTCGGCCGTCTCGACGAGCAGGTCAAACTCGGCGGCCGCCGGATCGAACTCGGCGAGGTCGACGCCGCACTCCAGGCGCTCCCCGGCGTGCAGGGCGCCGCTGCCGCGGTCCGCCGCACCAAGGCGGGAAACCAGGTGCTCGTCGGGTACGTCGTGCCCGCCGAAGGAGTCGAGTTCGACCACGACGAGGCGGCGACCCGGCTGCGTGAGCAGCTGCCCGCCGCGCTCGTCCCGCTGCTGGCCCTGATCGACGGTCTGCCGACGCGTACCTCCGGCAAGGTCGACCGCAACGCGCTGCCCTGGCCGCTGTCCACTGTGGATGCAGCGAAATCCGGGCTGTCCCCGACGGAGAGCTGGCTCGCCGAAGGCTGGGCGGAGATCCTGGGCGTCTCGGTCGACAGCCCGAAGGCCGACTTCTTCACCAACGGCGGCGGAAGCCTGACCGCCGCGCAGCTGATCGCGCGGATCCGTACCCGGCACCCGCAGGTGTCGGTGAGCGACATCTACGCCAACCCGAAGCTGGGCGCGCTCGCGTCGCTGCTGGACGCACTGAGCGGCGAGAAGACCGAACGTCGTGACATCGCGCCCACCCCGCGCAAGACGGGCGTCATCCAGTCGCTGCTGATGATCCCGCTGATGGGCCTGGTCGGCCTACGCTGGACGACCATCGCGGCGACGCTGTCGAACGTGCTGTCGCTGGCCGGTTTCGCCTGGGCACCGACGCTGAACTGGGCGTGGATCGCGGCCGCGTGGATCGTGCTGTTCAGCCCGGCCGGGAGGATCGCGATCTCGGCGACCGGCTCGCGGCTGCTGCTGCGCGGAGTCCGTCCCGGCAGCTACCCGCGCGGTGGGAGTGTCCACTTGCGACTGTGGACCGCCGAGAAGCTCGCCGAATTCAGCGGCGCGGACAGTGTCGCGGGCGCTTCCTGGATGACGACGTACGCCAAGGCCCTCGGCGCGCGGATCGCCAAGGACGTCGACCTGCATTCCCCGCCGCCGGTCACCGGCCTGCTGAAACTCGGCCGCGGTGCCGCCATCGAACCCGAGGTCGACCTGACCGGGCACTGGGTGGACGGCGATCTCGTGCACATCGGCAAGATCCGGATCGGCGCCGACGCGCGGATCGGCGCGCGCAGCACGCTGTTCCCCGGCGCCCGGATCGGCAAGGGCGCGGAGATCGCGGCCGGGTCGACCGTCCGCGGCAACGTGCCCGCCGGGCAGCGCTGGGCCGGTGCCCCCGCCGCCCGTGCCACGAAGGATTCGCTGAAGTGGCCGTCGAGCCGCCCGCCGCGCTCGCGGTTCTGGGCTTCGGTCTACGGCGCGACCTCGGTCGCTCTCGGTCTTCTGCCCGCTGTCGCCGCGCTTCCGGCGGTCGCGGTGCTCGGCTACGCGATCGCGGGGACGGCTTCGCTCGGCGCCGCCCTCGGGCAGGCGCTGCTGTTCACGCCGCTCGCGACCATCGCGTACTTCCTGTCCTACGCCCTGCTCGTGCTCGTCGGCGTCCGTTCGCTGAGCATCGGCATGGTCGAGGGTTACCACCCCGTGCACGGACGCGTCGCGTGGCAGGTCTGGGCGACCGAGCGGCTGATGGGCATGGCGCGGGAAGGGCTGTTCCCGTTGTACGCCAGCCTGTTCACCCCGGTGTGGCTCCGGATGCTCGGGGCGAAGGTCGGCCGCAACGTCGAGGCGTCCACCGTCCTCGCACTGCCGAAGATGACCCAGGTGGACAGTGGCGCGTTCCTCGCGGACGACACCATGGTCGCCACCTACGAACTCGGCCACGGCTGGCTGCACGTCGCGCCGGCGCGGATCGGCAAGCAGGCGTTCCTCGGCAACTCGGGGATGGCCGCGCCGGGACGTTCGGTGCCGAAACGCGGTCTGGTCGGTGTGCTGTCGTCGGCCCCGCTCAAGGCGAAGAAGGGCTCGTCGTACCTCGGGATGCCGCCGCTGCCGGTCCGCCGGTCGGTCGGCGAGGCCGACACGAGCCGCACGTACACACCGCCGCTGCGGCTGAAGGCGGCGCGTGCGCTCGTCGAACTGTGCCGCATCGTGCCGGTGATGTGCGGTGTCGCCTTGACCGTGCTGGTGGCCGCCGGCATCTTCGCGCTGGCGGCGTCGTACGGCTTCCTGGTCGCGGTGCTGCTCGGGGGGCCGCTGCTACTCGCCGCCGGTGCCGTCGCCGCGTTGACCGCCACCGCGATGAAATGGCTGCTCGTCGGCCGGTTCCGCGCGGTCGACCATCCCCTGTGGAGCTCGTTCGTCTGGCGCAACGAACTCGCCGACACCTTCGTCGAGGCGCTCGCCGTGCCGTGGCTGATCGGCTCCCTCGGTGGCACGCCGCTGCTTCCGGCGTGGCTGCGGACCATGGGCGTCAAGATCGGCCGCGGCGTGTGGCTGGAGACGTACTGGCTGCCCGAGTCGGACCTGGTGAGCCTCGGCGACGGCGCGACGATCAACCGCGGCTGCGTCGTGCAGACGCACCTGTTCCACGACCGGATCATGACGATGTCGCCGGTGACCCTGGACGAGGGAGCGACGCTCGGGCCGCACGGTATCGTGCTGCCTGGCGCGAGCATCGGCGCGCGGACGACGGTCGGACCGGGCTCTTTGGTGACCCGGGGCGACGCGGTTCCCGCCGATTCTCGCTGGCTGGGGAATCCCATCTCGGCCTGGACCAAGTAGGGACTGGTGGCGGAGCTGAGGTGTGTTCGAAATGGTGACCGTACGAGTGAACCCGCCCCGGCCGAAGGCCCCGCTATCGCGGTGGCAGGGCGCCTTGTCCGCTCACCGTGACGCGCTTCTGCCAGGTTGCGCCCTGCAGACGTCGATCGCGGGTTCACTGACAGACATCATGGGAAGCGGGGTCTTTCGCGGGTGATTTCGAAGGCCTCCGCGCAGCCCTCGCCCGGCGCGGACACCTCCGGCGACTCCTATCTGCCCCGTCACGGTAACGGCGGTTACCGGGTCCGGCACTACGACCTGGAGCTGGACTACAAGATCGGTCCCAACCGGCTGTCGGCCTCCGCGGCCATCACCGCGGAGGCGACGCAGGCGCTGTCGCGGTTCACGCTCGACTTCGGTGATTTCCGGGTCAACCGCGTGCTGGTCGACGGGAAACCGGCCAAGTACCTGCGGCGCGCGCACAAGCTGCAGGTGAAGCCGTCGAAGTCGCTGGCGCTCGGCAGCGAGTTCGTGGTCGAGGTCCACTACGTCGGCAACCCGCGGCCGCTTCCCGGGCTGTGGGGCGACATCGGCTGGGACGAACTGACCGACGGCTCGCTAGTCGCGAGCCAGCCGGTCGGGGCGCCGTCGTGGTTCCCGTGCAACGACCACCCGGCGGACAAGGCGTCCTACCGTGTCGCGCTGACGACTTCGTCGCCGTATCTCGTGGCCGTCACCGGAAATCTCGTCTCGCGGTACACGCGCGCGAGCACGACCCAGTGGGTCTTCGAACGGCCGGAGCCGACTCCGACGTACCTGATGAGTGTCCAAATCGGACGGTACGACGACATCGTGCTGGTCTCCGGCGGCGTTCCGCAACGGGCCGCCGTGCCGCCGCGCCTGCGCCGGGCCTTCACCCGCGATTTCGGGCGCCAGGGCCGGATCATGGAGTCACTGCAGCGCTTGTTCGGGCCCTACCCGTTCGGCGAGTACGTCATCGTCGTCACCGACGACGACCTCGACGACCCGATCGAAGCGCAGGGCATGTCGATCTTCGGCGCCAACCACGTCGACGGTCGGCGCACACACGAACGGCTCGTCGTGCACGAACTGGCGCACCAATGGTTCGGCAACAGCCTGACCGTCGCCGACTGGCGGCACATCTGGCTGAACGAAGGCTTCGCGACGTACGCGGAATGGCTCTGGTCCGAGGAATCCGGCGGGCAGAGCGCGCACGCGTGGGCGAAGACCTGGCACGCCCGGATGAAGGCGAAACCCGCGGATCTGCGTCTCGCCGACCCCGGGGTGGCGCGGATGTTCGACGAGCGCGTGTACAAACGCGGCGGGCTTCTGTTGCACGCCTTGCGTTGCACGGTCGGTGACGAGGTTTTCTTCCCGCTGGTGAAAGCTTGGGCGACGGAGAACCGGCACGGTTTGGTGACCACCGCCGGTTTCGTGGCGCTGGCCGAACGGTTCGCTGGGCGCTCTCTTGCCGCTTTCTTCGGGGCCTGGCTGGACGCTCCTGCGCTGCCTCCGCTTCCCTGAAGGTTCCTTGATGCGCCCAATGTGGCATTGGGGACACTCAGCGTCCCCAATGCCACATTGGGCGCGTGTCTGAGTTATCCACAGTGGGGCTGATGTGGCGAGTTGTCCACAGGGAGCGAAATCGGTGCTGACGGCGGTAGTCAGCGCCGTCGAGGATCTTGTGTGTGCGATCCGGTGCATGGGCTCGCGATCACGAGGCCCTTTACAAGCTGAGCCGCGACGGGGTGATCACCGTCGCGCGGCTTGTGGCGTTCGGTGTCTCGAAGAGGACTTGCCACCGGCGTTGTCTGGCGGGAGGCCCGTGGCAACGGTTGCTCCCAGGGGTGGTTTTGCTCGGTCCTGGACGGCCGACTCGACGGCAGGTGATCGAAGGCGCTCTTCTCTACGGAGGGCCGGAAGCGATCGTCACCGGGCTACAGGCCTGTCTCCTTCAGGGTTTGCGAGGTCCGAGAGGCGACACTGAGCGAGTCCACCTGCTGGTGCCCGCGTCTCGCCGGATCAGCAGTTCCGGATTCGTGGTCGTGGAGCGGACAACGCGGATGCCGCGGCCGGTCACCGTGAACGGTGTGCACGTGGCACCGCTCGGCAGGGCCGTTCTCGACGCATGTCGCAGGTTCACGGCGCGCGACCCGATCGGGGCGCTGCTGACGGAGGCCGTCCAGCGAGGACGGCTGAATCCCGAAGTCCTCATCCGAGAGTTGGACGCGGGCAGTGACCGAGGTAGTGCGTTGCCTCGCGAGGTATTGCGTGACGTAGTCGCCGGTGCCCGGTCGGTCGCCGAAATCGACGCGATGAACGTATGGCGGCTCTCCGGGCTGCCAGAACCGATCTGGAACCAGCCGCTCAGGGACGGAAGCGGTGAGTACATCGCGACGCCCGACGGCTACTTCAAGGAAGTCGACCTCGCCTGGGAGATCGACTCCTACGACTTCCACTTCGCGAAGGAGGCCTATGCGAAGACTTTGGACAGGAACGCCAGGTATGCCGCAGCAGGGATCGCTGTGCTGCAGCCCCTGCCCAGCCGTCTCCGGACTGAGCCCGAGAAGGTCGCCGAAGAGCTTCGCGCCGCGTACAACGCCGCGGCGGCTCGTCAGTTGAACTCAACCCAGGTTGAGGATGCAGGCTTGGTTCAAGCGAACATCCCCTGGGAGGAACGAAAGTGATTCTCGAGCTCGCTGAAGCGAGAGACCGCCCGCGTGACCTCGTCGGTGGCAAGGCGGCGAACCTCGCGGAGATGATTTCGGCGGGATTCCCCGTGCCGGAGGGTTTCTGCGTCACGACCGCCGCGTACCGGCAGGTGCTGGCCGAAGGCGAAGGGCCGCGATTGCTCAGCGAGCTGGCCACAGCGCCGCCTGACGACGAGTTACGGATCGCGGACCGGTTGCGGGCCCATGTGCTGACCGTGCCGATCCCGGAACGGCTCGAAACCGCGATCGTCGAGGCGTACGAAAGGGTTTCGCGGGACGGGCCGGTCGCGGTGCGGTCTTCGTCGACCGCCGAGGATCTGCCGGACGCCAGTTTCGCGGGCCAGTACGACACTTTTCTCGGCATACAGGGCGCCGGAGAGGTGCTCGCCGCGGTGCGCCGTTGCTGGGCGTCGCTGTGGTCGGACCGGGCGGCGAGATACCGTGCGGCGCACGACACCGATCGCGCTCCCGCCATCGCGGTGATCGTGCAGCGGCTGGTCGACGCCGAATGCGCCGGGGTGCTGTACACGGCGAATCCGGTGTCCGGCAACCGATCCGAAGTCATCGTCGACGCCGCCCCCGGGCTGGGCGAAGCGGTCGTGTCCGGCGCGGTGACTCCGGACCACTACCGCCTGGGCGTCGAGGGCGAAATCATCGAGGGGCCGGGCGACGGCTGCCTGACGCCGTCGCGACTGGGTGCGCTCGCGGCGGTCGGCGGAAGGCTGGAGAAGCATTTCGGCGCGCCGCAGGACGTCGAGTGGGCGTTCGATGGCGAGGGTGAACTGTGGCTGACCCAGTCACGGCACATCACCACCCTGTTCCCAGTACCGGAGAGCGAGGGGGAACTGCGCGCGTACTGGTCGGTCAACGTCTACCAAGGGATCAGCCGTCCCTTCACGCCGATGGGCGCGGCCATGATCCGGGAGCGTCAGCGGGGAATGGCGGGGTACATGACCGCGCTCGGCTTCTCCGACGAGATCACCGATGTGGACGGGTGGCTGTACTGGGACATCACCGACGGCGTGCGGAGTCCGGCGAAGCGGCCGAAGATGGCCGCGTTCGCCGACAGCCTCGCGGCGCCATCGGGTCGGATCGTCGAGCAACTCGGTCGTGCTCGCCGGTTCCCGTCGGTGCCTCCTGGCCACGATGTCCCGCCGAAGAACCCGCGCCGCCGCTGGGAACGGATGGTCCTCGCGTGGCTGTGGCCGGATCAGGCCCGTGCCAAGGTCGTCCGCGACGCCGAACGGCGGATCGCGGACTTCTCGGGGCCGGCCGAGGCGACCGCGGAAGAACGTTTGTCCTTTGTGGAATCGGTCCGGCGTGACGTTTGCCGGATCGAGGCGAATCTCCCTCGCGACGCCAACACCGCCGGTGCGACCGGCGGGCAGCTGGCCGTGCGGCTCCTGCGCGGCCACGTGGACGAGTCCGAGGTGGCCGCCGTCTTCCGGGGGGTCCCGCACAATCCGACCACCGAGATGGATCTGGCGCTGTGGCGCGTGGGGAAGGCGATCCGACGCGACGAGGAGGCCTTCCGGCTCTTGCTGGAGACCGCGCCCGACGAGCTCGCCGTCAAACAGCTCGCCGGGACGCTGCCGGAGGTGATCCAGCAAGGTGTCACCGCGTTCCTGACGGAATACGGCTGCCGCGCCACCTCGGAGATCGACTTCGGCGTCCCCCGCTGGACGGATGATCCCGAGCCGGTTTTCGCGATGCTGTCGAATCTGCTTCGCGCGGAAGGTGAGGAGCAGGACGCGGAAACCCGGTTCGCCCACGCGGCGGCGACGGCCGAAGCGCGGATCGTCGAACTCACCCGTCGTCTCCCAGCGACCAAGCTGCACCGGGCGGTACTCGCGCGCTTTCTGCTCCACAGGTCGAGGCGGCTGCGGGGGTTGCGCGAGTTCCCGAAGTTCTGCCTCATGCGCGGTTTCGCCGCACTCCGGACGCAGCTGCTCCTTGTCGGCGAGGAGATCGTCCGGTCGGAGTGGCTGGAACGGGCAGGCGACGTGATGTTCCTCGACCTCGCCGAAGTCAGGGAAGCCTTGGGCGGCAAGGATTTCCGGGCGACGGTGGCGCGGCGGCGGCAGCTCTGGGAGCGGGAATCCCGCAGGTCGAGGGTGCCGTCGGTCGTGCTTTCCGACGGTACCGTGCCCGCCCTCGAATCCGATCCGGGCGGCGGTCTCACCGGACTGGCCGCGGCGGCCGGGGTGGTGACGGGCCGGGCGCGGGTGATCCACGATCCCGACGGGGCGTGGATCGAGCCGGGCGAGATCCTGGTCGCCGCGACGACGGACCCCGGGTGGACGCCGCTGTTCCTGACGGCGGCCGCGCTGGTGACCGAAACGGGTGGGATGATCTCGCACGGCACCACCGTGGCCAGGGAGCACGGGATCCCGGCCGTGGTCGGCGTTCCCGGTGCGACCGCGGTGATCACCACCGGGCAGGTGATCACTGTCGACGGTTCGGCGGGGACCATCAGGTTCGGCGAGGAGTCACGGTGACGGCGGTGGCTTACGCGCTCACCGGCGCGTTCAACTTCCGCGACGCCGGCGGTGGGCCGGTCCGGCGGGGGAGGCTGTTCCGCAGCGACACCTTGCAGGCGCTGACCTCGACCGACAAGGAGCTCCTGCTCGGGCGGTTCGGTGTCGAAGGAGTCCTCGATCTTCGCTCCAGCGCCGAGACCGTCAGCGAGGGCCGTGCGGAGCTGCCCGGCGCCCACTACGTGAACGTGCCCCTCCAAGCCGTCCAAAGAGGACGATCGACCGCACTGGAGGAGATTTACGCCGACCATCTCCGGCGTGACGACAACCTCATGGTCGCCGTCGAGATCCTGGCGGTCCTGCTGTCCCGGCCCGTCGTGGTGCACTGCGCGTCGGGCAAGGACCGGACCGGGATCGTCACCGCCCTCGCGCTCGGCCTCGCCGGGGCGCCGCGGGAGATGATCGTCCTCGACTACCTGCGCAGCGCGTACAGCCTGCCCAGGGTGATCGCGCGGTTCCGGTCACGCGGGTTGCCGGAGGAACTGTTCCGGTGCACCGAGGGCACGATCAACGCCTTGCTGGGCACCGTCGAAGACGACTTCGGCGGATTCGCGGGCTGGGCGCGGCAACGTGGCGTGTCCGACGCGGCGGTCAGGGCGCTGCGCGCGAATTTACTCAGCGGCAGATGAATTGTCCGATAAGACATCGGATGTATGTACCTCTGCGCGAGTGAAGGGGGTGGCCAAAGCCCGACTATTTCTGGAAACATGCCGGTCGCCAGGACTTGATCTGCGGTAAACGTAGTATGAATCTGGAGGCGCCCCATGGCCGAGCTGTCCAGGCGATCGATGCTGAGGGTCGCGGCGGGGGCAGCCGCGCTCGGTGGCCTTTGGGCTCAGGGGGCTCCGCCGGCGCTCGCCGGGCAGGACGTCCATCGCCGGATCGTCGACGACGCGCGCATGCTCTGGAAGCGGATGCCGAAGAACTGGCAGGAGGGCCCGTTCCTCGCCAACGGCTTCCTCGGCGTGCAGTTCTACGCGGGCGCGCAGCCGAACGTCCTCAAGGTGATGCTCGGCCATTCCCAGGTCCAGGACCAGCGCGGGCAGTGGGAAGCGGGCATCGGGTACTCGCGGCTCCCGATCGGCTGTCTCACCCTCACCTTCGAGGGCGCGATCACGGCGGTGGACTGGCACCTGGACCTGTACAACGCCGAACTCGGCGGCACGATCACCACCACCCAGGGTTCGGTGCGGTTCTCCGCGCTGGTCCACAACGACCAGGACCTCCTCCTCGTCTCGCTCACCGGGGAGGCGTCCGCGGAATGGGGGTTCACGCCGCTCGAATCGGCGACGACCAGGACGATCCGCAAACCGCCCGAGTACACGGCCAATCCCGATCCGAAGCTCGCCGGCGCGGGCGAGGTCCGGTACTGCGAACAGCCGCTCCACGCGGGCGGCGGGTACACGACGGCGTGGCGTGAGCGGAAGATCGGCACGCGACGGCTCCTGGTGGCGACGGTCGCGTACGCGTTCCCCGAGCCGACCCACACCGCCGAGGCGATCAGGAGGGTCGATCGAGCGTCGGCGGTGCACCCGGACGGTCTCGTCACCGGCCATCGGCGCTGGTGGAACGCCTTCTATCGGCGCAGTTTCGTGTCCGTTCCGGACAAACGTGTCCAGCGATTCTACTGGATCCAGCTGTACAAGACCGCCTGCGCCACCCGTGCGGACGGGCCGGTCGTCGCCGAATGGGGGCCGTGGTTCCCGGAGGTCGGCAACAGCTGGACGGCGGTGTGGTGGAACCTCAACGTGCAGGTCACGTATCCGATCGTCAACAGCAGCAACCATCCCGAACTCGACGCCGTCACCGCGACCTTCCGCCACGATCACGCCAACCTCGAACTCTCGGTCCCTCCCGCCTACCGGGACGGCGACACGTACGCCCTTTCGCATCCGGGGGACTGGCGGCTGCGGCCCGGCGGCACCCGCGCGGTCGGGATCCCGGGCCCCACCACCAAGAACGACCAGACCGGCAACCTGATCTGGGGCCTGCACAATGTCTGGCTCGCGTACCGGCACAGCATGGATGTCGGTGTCCTGCGCGACGTGCTGTATCCGACGCTGGCCAAGGCGCTCAACTACTACCGCCACTTCCTCGCCATCGGCCCGGACGGCGCCTTGCACCTTCCGATGACGAGGTCACCCGAGTACGCCGACGCGGCCGACTGCACCTATGACCTGTCGTTGATCCGCTGGGCCGCGCGCACCCTCGTCGAATCGGCGGCCAAGCTGCGGATCGACGACCCGCGGGTGCCGGCGTGGCGGGAGATCGGCGAGAAGCTGGTGCCGTACCACCAGGATCCCGTCCAGGGCGTGCTGATCGGTGATGGTGTCCCGCTGGCCGACTCTCATCGGCACTTCTCGCATCTTCTCTGGCTCTATCCGCTGCGGGAGAAACTCTGGGACCGTCCCGGCGACCGGGACATCATGCGCCGCACCTTCGCGCACTGGTCCAGCGCGCAGGCGAAATGGCACGGCTACAGTTTCGCGGCGGCGTCGTCGATGAGCTCCGTGATGGACGCGCCGGAGGAAGCCCTGCGTTATCTGAAGATCTTCCTCGACGGGACCGTCGTGGCCAACACGCAGCTGACGCCGAACACGATGTACCGCGAGGGCGCGAACCTCGCGATCGAAAGTCCCATCACCGCCGCGCAGTCCATAGTGGACATGCTGCTGCAGGGCGATCACGGTGTGCTCAAGGTCTTCCCGTCGGTCTCGTCGACGTGGCCGGACGCGTCCTTCGAGAGCTTGCGCGCGGAGGGGGCCTTCCTCGTGGACGCTTCCCGCGCGAACGGCGCGACCGAATGGATCCGCGTCCACAGTGAGGCGGGCGAGCCGCTCACGCTGCGGCACGGCATCCCCGGGGACATCGAGGTGCGTGACGGGCGCGGACGGCGGCTTCCTTGGCGGCACGCGGGCCCCGGCACGATCTCGATCCCGCTCGGCCGCGAGGGGACGGCCGTCGTCACGCGACGCGGCACGCGTCCGGCGCTGGAGCCCCGCGACGTACCCGGCGACCGTGGAACTCCGGCATGGGGGGTCTGAAGATGGACATCACTCGCAGGACGGTGCTCGGCGGAGCGCTGGCGGGCGTGGCGGCGGCCGGATTCGCGCCGCCGGTGTCGGCGGTGGAGAACGACTTCGCGCTCGGCGGCCTCGACTGGCCCGGCTTCCTCGGCACGGCCGACCTGATCTGGCGCCGTATGCCGAAGACCTGGTACGAAGGTCCCTTTTTGGGCAACGGTTTCCTCGGCTCGGGCAGCTACGCCGAACCGGACCGCAACGCCGTCCGCTTCACCGTCCAGCACAGCGAGGTGCAGGATCACCGGCCGGAGTTCGGCTCCCTGTTCGGGCTCGCGCGGCTGCCGATCGGGTACTTCACCCTCGAACCGGTCGGCGCCATCACCGGGATCGACTGGCGGATGGACCTTTGGAACGCCGAACTCAGGGGCACGATCACCACTGTCGCGGGCAGTCTCGCGCTGCGCGCGATCGTCCACACCGGACAGTCGCTGCTGGCCGTCGAGATCGAGCCGTCCGAGGGGGAGCGCGGCTTCGAGTGGGTCTTCCACCCGGCCGAGGCGGTGAGCCCCAGAACGGATCCGAAGTTCGGTAAGCCGCCGCCCGCCGGGTATGTCGCCAACCCGCCCGCGAGCCTGGAAAGTAGCGGTGACACCAGGCTTTCCGTGCAGACCCTGCTGTCCGGCGGGGAGCACGTCACGGCGTGGCGCGAGGTCACCCGCGGATCGAAGCGGACGCTGTACGCGTCCGTGGCATGGTCGTTCCCGACGCGGACGGCCGCGCGAGAGGCGTTGAAGACGGTCCGCCGGGCAGAGCCGTTCTCCGCGTTGACGGCCGGACATCGTCGCTGGTGGCACGACTACTATCGGCACGGTTTCCTGTCCGTTCCGGACACCCGGCTCCAGAGCTTCTACTGGATCCAGCTGTACAAGATCGCCTCCGCCGCGCGCCGCGAAGCGCCGGTGATGGCGACCTGCGGACCGTGGCTGGAGCCGACCCCGTGGCCCGCGACCTGGTGGAACCTGAACGTCCAGCTCGAGTACTGGCTCATCCACGGGGCCAATCACCTCGAACTGGACGCCGTGAGCCACGCGCTCGGCAAGTTCCGGGCGAACCTGACGAGCCAGGTCGCCGAGCCCTACCAACACGATTCTGCGGGCATCCCGCGCACGACCGACATGACCCTGCTCAACGGCGCGGTCGGTACGAACGCCGGGTTCCCGGTGGGCATCCCGGGTAAGGAGACGCCGACTCCGGAGGTCGGCAATCTCACCTGGGCGCTGCACAACGTCTGGCTGTCCTATCGGCACACGATGGACCGGCGCCTTTTGCGCGACACGCTGTTCCCGCTGCTGCGCAAGGCGATCAACTACTACCTTCATTTCCTGGCACCGGGGCCGGACGGGAAACTGCATCTGCCGGCGACGTTCTCCCCGGAGTACGGCGTGAACGCGCCGGACTGCAACTACGACCTCGCGCTGATCCGCTGGGGCTGCAAGATCCTGCTGGAGTCGGCGGCGGAACTGCGCGTCGACGACCCGCTCGCGGGACGGTGGCGGGAAGTGCTGGCCACGCTGGTCCCGTATCCGGCCGACGCCAACGGTTACATGATCGGCGCGGGTGTGCCGTTCGCGAAATCGCACCGGCACTACTCGCATCTGCTGCAGATCTACCCGTTGTACGAGATCACCTGGGAGCGGCCGGAGCACCGGCGGATCATCGAGACCTCGCTCGACCACTGGGTGGGCTTCGAAGGCGCGTTGCAGGGCTACACGTTCACCGGCGCCGCGTCGATGTCGGCGCAGATGCTGCGCGGCGACAAGGCGGCGTTCTACCTCGGTGAGCTGCAGCGGCGTTATATCCAGCCGAACTCGATGTACAAGGAATCCGGTCCGGTGATCGAGACGCCACTTTCGGCCGCGCAGTCGCTGCACGACATGCTCGTGCAGAGCTGGGGCGGGGTGATCCGGCTGTTCCCGGCCGTGCCCGCCGCATGGGCGGACGCCGCGTTGCGCGATTTCCGCACGGAGGGCGCGTTCCTGCTCAGTGCCTCCCGGCAGGCCGGGAAGACACGCTGGGTCAAGGTCACGAGCGAGGCGGGGGTGCCGTGCGTGCTGCGGACGGACATGGACGGGGAGCTGACCGTCCGCGACCGGTGGGGGCGGCCGAAACGCTGGCGGCGGCTGCCGAACGGCGACGTCCACCTCGACCTGCGGCGTGGGGAGGAGGCCGTCGTGCATCGCGCGGGCGACCAGCCCGACCTCGAGATCCGGCCCGTCCCGGCGAACGGGAACAGCGCGGCATGGGGGATGCCGTGACGTCGTGAGCGGCGATACGCGAGAGTGTTCCTGTACTTCTTCCGGACGACAGGAGCACAGATGTCCCAGCCACCGCAGCCGGGCGAGCCCGAAGGCCAGGCGCCCGACCCCGGGGCACCGCAGGGGCAGCATCCCCAGCAGTATCAGCAGCCCTATCCGCAGCAGCCGTACCAGCAGCAAGGCTGGTACGGCGCGCCGCAACAGCCGCCGCCGTCGTCGTCGAACAAGACGGCGCTCTGGGTAGGCCTGGGTGCGCTGGGACTCGTCGTGATCGTCGCCGTCGTGGCGATCACCGGCTTCGTGGCGCCGGGGTTCTTCCTGCCGGACGCGAAGGACAAGAGCACGGCCGCGTCGTCGTCCTCGTCGGCTCCGACGTCGAGCTCCGAGGACACGGCGACGCAGAGTCCGGTGAACATCCCTTCGAGCAGGGTTCCGGTGCCGCAGCGCAGCACACCGCTGGCGGATCCGACGGACTGCGCGTTCCCGGCGGATTCCTCCGGTCCCGTGCCGAAGAAGGTGAACCCGCCCGCGGCGGGCCCGACCCCGGCGTCCGGCACGATGGCCGTCACCCTCAAGACGACGGCGGGCGAAGTCGGGCTGACGCTGGACCGCGGGCTCGCGCCGTGCACCGTGGCGAGCTTCCTCTCGCTGGCGCAGCAGGGTTACTTCGACGGCACCTCATGTCACCGGCTCGGTACCACGGGACTGCAGATGCTCCAGTGCGGCGACCCGGAAGGCTCCGGAATGGGCGGGCCGGGATACACCGTTCCGGACGAGGTCTTCTCCGGACTCAGGTACGGGCGGGGCATCCTCGCCATGGCGAAGAAGCAGGCGCCGAACTCGGGCGGCAGCCAGTTCTTCATGGTCTTCGGTGAAGCGGAACTGCCGCCGGAGTACACCGTGTTCGGGAGCATCTCGGACGCCGGACTCCAGACCCTGGACAAGGTCGCGCGCGGCGGGGTGGACGACGAGAAGGGGCCGGGCGACGGGACCGGACCGCCGCGGATCCCGGTGACGTTCCAGTCGATCGCGGTGGGGTGACACGGTTTCCCGCCCCGCTCATCGCGGCCAGTACGCGCATCTTCCTCACACCTCTTGCTTCTGCGTCTGCTTGCGCANTCCAACCGTCCTCACCACTCACGAGGTTTCAGCACCGGCGATGTCACGTGACTGGATGGACGACACGCGTGATCCGGCGGACGACACGCGTGATGGGACGGACGACACGACTCGCGGCCCGCTTCCGCCGCGAGTCGTCCGTCCCATCACGCGTGTCGTCCCTCCCATCACGCGTGTCGTCCATCCAGTCACGCGAAACCGCCACCCGCGCACCCGGCAGGACGACTCGCTTCGTGCACTCAGCGGGATGGCGGGTACCGAACACCGAACCACTGCTCGGCGTCGTACTCCTCGAACCGCTCCACCTCAGTGAAACCGAGCTTCACCGCGACGCGCATCGAGCGTTCGTTGGCAGTCTGTGTGCAGAGCACCACCGGTTCGCCGGGCAGCGCGTCGGCGAACCAGTCGAGCGCCGCCGCGCACGCCTCGGCGGCGTACCCGCGTCCCCACGCCTGCGGCAAGATCAGGTAACCGAGCTCGGTCTCCCCGGCATCCGGACGGATATGCCCCGGACGTTCCGCGTCACGCTGATCGAGCGTGATCATGCCGATCATCGATCCGTCGAGTTCGATGACGAACAGCCCCGGGCGCCGGCCCGGCACGTCTGGTCTCGTGCGCTCGAGCTCGTCACGCGGCCGAGCGCCGCCGATGTAAGTGCCGACCTCCGGCGAGGCGAAGAGCTCGATGAACGCCGCACGGTCCCGGGCCTCGGACCCGCGGAGCACGAGCCGCTCGGTCTTGATCGGGGCAGGCGGCCAAGCGACGTGATCGAGCTTCGTCATGGGCGGCAACCTAGCGCACGCCGTTGCTCCGGTGCCTGGAAGCCGCCGATCTCCTGCTCGAGCAGTTCGGCCAGTCGCAACGGGGTGCGGTCTTCGAACATCGGACCGATGAGCTGCACCCCGACCGGCAGGCCCTCGGGGGACCGGCCCGTGGGTATCGCGGTGGCGGGCAGGCCGGGCATGGTGGCCAGGCCCGCCCAGACGAGCTGATCGAAGTACGGGTACTCGACGCCGTCGATGTCGATACGCCGTTCCATCGGATTGGGGTGGTGGTCGTGCGGGAACGCGGGGGTCGGCGTGATCGGGCACACCACGGCGTCGAACTCGGCGAACAGCCGCCGCCAGCCGTGGCGATGGACCTCCCGACGCTTGTCCGCCTCCATCCAGTCGCTATGGCTGAACAGCATGGCTCGCAGCCGCACGGCCTCAAGGCTCTGGTCGTCCGTGCCGGCCCGCAACTGCTCGGGCGATTCGATGGGAAAACGCGCGACGGAGCCCGAAATCAGCAACTTCATGTAGAGCGTCGCGGCCTCGGCGAGGTCGGGCAGCAGCGGACTGCGCCGTGCGACACGGGCGCCGCCGTCGACGAGCGCGTCGGCCACCCGGTGCACGCCCGCTCGCACGGCGGACCCGGTCGGAATGAGCGGATGGTCGTCGAGGACCAAGACCCGGAAATCGCGGAGCCGCTCGTGGCGGGCGGGCGGCAGAGCCGAACGGTGCGCCACGCCGTGCGTCAACGGGTCCGGCCCGGCCATGACGTCGAGCAGGAGCCTGAGGTCGCGGGAGGTGCGCGCCATCGGACCGACCACGGCGAGGTCGAGGTCGGCCGGAAAAGCAGGCTCGGACGGCGGGACCATGCCGCGGGCGGCCGCCAGCCCGAGCGTCGGCTTGTGCGCGTAGACGCCGCAGAAATGCGCGGGGGTGCGCAGCGAGCCGGCGAGGTCGGAGCCGATGGACAGCGCGCCGAACCCGCACGCCAGTGCTGCCGCCGACCCGCCGGAGGACCCGCCCGGCGTCCGATCGTGGTCCCACGGGTTGACGGTGGTGCCGTAGATCTCGTTGAAGCTCTGGATGTCCTGCAACCCCAGCGGCACATTGGTCTTGCCGAGCACCACCGCGCCCGCGTCCTTGAGCCGCGACACCTGGACCGCGTCCTCGGCGGGCATGTGGTCCCGGTGCGGGGGCATGCCCCAGGTCGTGGGCAGCCCGGCCATGTCGTACGACTCCTTGACCGTCACCGGGACGCCGAGCAGCGGCCGGTCCTCACCCTGCGCCCGTGCCCGGTCGGCATGGTGCGCGGCGGCCCGCGCGCGGTCGAAGTCCGGCACGCAGATCGCGTTGATCACCTCGTCGTCGCGCTCGATCCGGGCGATCGCCTCGCCGGTCAGTTCCGCCGATGTCACCGCACCGGCGCGCAACGCGGCAATCATTTCTTCGGCCGTCTGAAAGGTCGATTCCATGAATTCGACGCTATCGGCGTGCCGTCGGGGGCACGAAATTCCGAGTCAGGCAACAGAAAGGCCCGTTCGTGGACTCGTTCTGCGGCCGTAGGCGGATCGGCGCAGCTCACGGTGCTGAAAGCGGGTCGGCTCCGCCTGTGCGGGCCATGAAATTCCGCCTTGTGCAACGGGATGGACGTCTCAATTCGCGGTGGCCGATTAGCGCTGAAGCGCTCAGTCTCCTATGTCGCGTCGAGTGCTTCCAGAAGGCGCGCGTATGACTCGTCTTCCCCGGCGCCGGTCGTGTCGAGCCGGATCGCGTGCGGGCGCTTGGCCAGATACTCATCAAGGTGACCGCGGATCCTGTCGATCAGGCCGGAATCGGGATCTTCCAGCACCGCCTGGAGCCGTGCCTCGACGGCGTTGATCGGACGCTTGTCGCGCACGCGTCGCAGATGCTCGCGGTCGTCGATGAGGAGAGCCACTTCGAGGTAAGTGGCTCCGGCCGCGCGGGCTGCCGCCTCGAAGGCCGGATCCGGATCGCGGTCATGAACGGTCACCAGTTGCGGGAGAATCACGTCGTGTCCATGGCGCAGGTGCCGCGTGGCCAACTCCCGTCCGTGGCCCCGGGCGAGCTCCAAAGCCGCGAAGAAGTTCTCCTGCCACCCGCCGATCAACCCCGCGAGTACATCCAGATCGAGCGCGAGCGTTCCGGGGTGTTCGTTGGCGTAGCGGCGGGCGAGAGTCGACTTTCCCACGCGTGACAGGCCGTTGAGGTGGATCAGACGCGCCATGACACGACCCTACGTCTTCGTCCGGCCGTACAGCGGACGTTCAGCCGTCGATCAGCGCTCGCCCGCTCCAGCGCGGGTGGCCCGGCTGCGGCGGCTGGAAACCCGCCCGCGGCGCCATCGGGGTAGTCGACCGGGCCCGGGTTCGGCGCGAAGCCGACCTGGTGCCGAGACCGAGCAGGCCCTATGTGGTGGCAACGCTCCACGTGGTGGGTTCAGGGACGAGACGAAGGCGGGTACACCTGGACAGCATGACCGATCGTGTTCCGTGGCAGGCCGACGCGTACCTCGACCTCGCCCGCAGAGCCTGCTTCGTCTGCGAACTTCTCGCCGGCAACGCCGGATATCCTCATCACGTCGCGTACCGGGACGCCGACGGCGTGGTCTTCGCCAGCCGTTTCCCCTCTGTGTTCGGGCACTTCCTCGTAGCCCCGGTCGAACATCGCGAACACGTGATCGGCGATTTCACCGTCGACGAGTACTTGGCCATTCAGCGGCTCGTGCACCGCGCGGGCAGCGCCTTGAGTGCTCTGCTGTCGATCGAACGGCTGTACGTGCTGTCCTTGGGCAGTCAACAAGCCAACAGGCATGTCCACTGGCACCTCGCGCCTCTACCGCCTGGCGTCCCTTACGAACAGCAGCAGACCGCGGTGTTCGATCCGTCGCGCGGCTACCTGGACATCCCCGAAGACGACTTGGCAGACCTCGCGCGCCGTCTCGGGGAACGTCTGACCGGTTGATCGCGAGGGGGGTGTGTGGAAACAGGGACACTCAACGTCTCTTTTTCCACACACCCGTCACGCAACGTGAACCGAGAAAAGCCCGGCTCAGAGCGGGTTGTGCGCACCCAGCGGCGCGGTGCAGAACGGTCCGCCGACGTACTCCGCCGCGATCCCGGTCGGTGCGGGCTTGTCCGCCAGCTGGTCGGCGTAGGTCTCCGCGTTGTCGAGCGACTTGTAGCCCAGGGCCTCGGCTTCGGCGAGCGAGTAGACCCGGCGCGTGTTGTCCGAGACGCCCCAGATCAGCCGGTAGCCGGGGGAGGGGTAGCTCAGGCAGGCCTCGAAGAGGCGCGCGCCGTCGTCGGGGGAGAGCCAGGTCGTCAGGCCGCGCGGGCCGAGGACGAGCGGGCTTTCGAAGCAGGAGCCGATCCGGATGACGATCACGTCCATGCCGAACCGCGAGTGGTACAGGCTGCCGAGCGCTTCGATGGCCGCCTTGCTGACACCGTAGTAGGTGTCGGGCCGGGGCGTGGAGTCGGCGGGGAGGCCGTCCTCGCCCGCTTCGTCGTTGCGGCGGAAGCCGACGGAATGGTTGCTGGAAGCCAGGATCACGCGCGGCACACCGGCGGCTCGCGCGGCTTCGAGGACGGTGTGGGTGCCGTTGATGTTGACGTCGAGGGTGGCTTCCCACGAGTTCTCGCGGCTGTGCCCGCCCAGGTGGATCAACGCGTCGACACCGGCGCACGCCTCCGCCATCGCCTCGGGGTCGGTCACCGAGGCGGTGATCAGCTCGACGTTCTCGCCGGCCTCGGCTTCGGGCTGCGGAGCCAGGTCGAGCAGCCGCAGTACCCGGCCGGATCGGCGCAGCCGAGGCCGCATCAGGGTGCCGACGATGCCCGCCGAGCCGGTGATCAGGACGCGCTGGTCTGCCATGTGAACCCCTTGTCAGTGAAAGAAGCAGGGAATGATCAGCGGATGCCGGCGCGACGCAGTTGCTGGCCGAGTTCCGCGGTGATTTCGGCGAGGAGTTCGCCGACGCGCTGGGCATCGGCGTCGGTGACCTCGGTGACCGGCATGGAGCAGCTGATCGCGTCGGTGCCGGGGATGCGGTATGGGATCACGGCCGCGACGCACCGGACGCCGAGGCTGCCTTCCTCGATTTCCGCCGCATAGCCGCGTTCGCGGGTCTTCGCGCATTCGGCGTGCAGCGCTTCGACGGTGGTGATGGTGTTCGGGGTGAGCGCCGACAGCTCTCCGGTCAGGAGCCCGTCGATCTCGTCGTGCGTCAGTTCGGCCAGCAACGCCTTCCCCAGCGCGGTCGCGTGGGTGGGCAGCGTGCGGCCGACCCGGGACACGAGATGCGTCGAGTGCCGTGACTCGCGCGTCTCCAGGTAGACGACGTCGGTGCCCTCGCGGCGCGCGAAATGCGCGGTGTAGCCGGTCTTCTCCCGGATCCGCTCCAGCGCCTCGGTCGCGTACGGGACGACCGGGTCGCGGTCCAGATAGGCCGTGCCGCAGATCAGCGCGCGGACGCCGAGGCGGTAGCGGGCGGTGTTGGTGTCCACCTCCAGCCAGCCTGCTTCGAGCAGGGTGCGGAGCAGCCCGTGCAGGCTCGACCTGGGGAATCCGGTCCGCGCGTGGAGATCCGACAGCGAGAGCCAAACGTCGTTCGCGGCGAAGGTCTCGATGAGGTCGATCGCCCGCCGGGCCGATTTGACCCCGGCGGGTTCGGCGGCGGGCGCGCCGTTCGCCACGGTGACAGCGGCTTCCTCCTGTGGCATCCGCGCTCCTCCATCCGGCCGTTGACTTGTGACTCCGGCCATATTAGCGTCCCGAACAGCGTTCTTATGGATGAACATAATCACTATAACAGACTCCGTTCATGAATGTGAACAGGTCGGGCTGGGCCTTCGTGAACGCGGAGAGGAGTCAACGGTGCACGTACTCGACTGGGCGATGGTCTGCGCGTATTTCGCGTTGATGGTCGTGATCGGCTGGTGGTCGCACAAGCGGATCCACGATGTGAAGGACTTCTTCACCGCCGGGGGCCGAATGCCCTGGTGGCTGACCGGGATCTCGCATCACATGTCCGGCTACAGCGCGGTGCTGTTCGTGGCCTACGCGGGCGTGGCCTACACGAGCGGGATCACCGTCTACTTCTGGGGCATGGCCAGCATCGGCATCGGTGTCGGTATCGGCAGCTGGCTGTTCGCCGCACGGTGGAACAGGCTCCGGTCGAAGCTGGGGGTGGCGTCCCCGCTCGAGTACCTCGCGCGGCGGTTCAACGTCCCGACGCAACAGGCGCTCGCGTGGAGCGGCAGCCTGCTGAAGATCTTCGACATCGCGGCGAAGTGGTTCGCGATCGCCACGATCCTCAACGTCTTCGCCGGGGTGGACTACACCTGGGGCATCATCATCACCGGTTCGGTCACGCTGGTCTACTGCACCGTCGGCGGTCTCTGGGCCGACGCGCTCACCGACTTCGGCCAGTTCGTGATCCAGGCCATCGCGGCCATCGCCATGCTCTGGGTGGTGCTGGGCAAACTCGGCGGCGTTTCCGGTCTGTGGACGATGTGGGGCGATCTCCCGCCGAGCCACCTCAACCCGACGACGTCGAAGTTCACCACGGTCGTGTTGCTCGTCTATGTGCTGGTGAAGACGCTGGAGTACAACGGCGGTATGTGGAACCTGGCGCAGCGCTACATGGCCGCGCCGGATACGCACGCGGCACGCCGGGGCGCGCGGCTCTCCTCGATCCTGTACCTGGTGTGGCCCCTGTTCATGATGTTCCCGATGTTCGCGGCACCGCTGCTGATCCCGAACATCGAGAACCCGGACAACGCCTACGCGATCATGACGACGACCTTCCTGCCGCCGGGCCTGATCGGGCTGGTGCTGGCAGGCATCTTCTCCCACACGATGGCGATGGTGTCGTCCGACGCGAACGCGATCTCCGCGGTCATCACCCGCGACATGCTGCCGGTGCTGATCAAGAAGACCCGGCGGTGGACCGAAGCGCAGGGTCTGCTGGCCGCCCGCATCACGACCGCGATCTTCATCGTCCTGACCATGGCGGTCGCCACGCAGGCCCCCAAACTCGGCGGTGTGCTCGGGATCGTGGTGCTCTGGGTCGCGGCCCTGATGGGCCCGATCTCGGTGCCGCTGCTGCTCGGCATGCTCCCGTGGTTCCGCCGGTCCGGCTCCCGCGCGGCGCTGATCTCGTGGGCGGGCGGTCTCATCGCCTACGCGATCGCCTACTACGGCTTCAAGGCCACCCTCGCGGTCACCGTGTCCACCCCGATCCTGGTCTCGCTGGGGCTGTTCATCGGGCTCGGCTACCTCATGCCCGAGCGCAAGGCCTCCACCGACGAACTCATCGACACGATCGACCGCGACGACGACGTCCTACCCCGCAAGTCGCAGGACGGCACCACCGTGCCCGCCTGACCGGGCCCGTACCCGGGACCATCCACAAAGAACGAAAGAGAAATTCATGGCACAGCCCAAGATCGAACTCGACGGCCTACTGGCGTTCCCCTTGACCCCCTTCACCGAGGGGCTGGAACTCAACCTCGACGCGTTCGCGGAAACCGTCGAGAGCCACGTGGCCGCCGGAGCCGGTGCGCTGTTCGTCGCCTGCGGTACGGGCGAATTCAGCTCGCTGTCCCCGGACGAGCACGCAGCGATCCTGCGCAAGGCTCGTGAGGTCGTGGCCGGGCGTGTGCCCGTGTGGGTCGGCGCGGGCGGAGGCGCGGCGTCGGCCCGTGCCGGGATCGCGGCGGCGGAGGCGGGCGGCGCGGACGGCGTCCTCCTCCTGCCGCCATACCTGGTGACCGGCCCGCCGTCCGGTCTGGTGGACCACGTCCGGTACGCCGTCGGGGACTCCTCGATCCCGGTGATCGTCTACCACCGTTCCACCGGCGTGTTCACCCCGGACTCGGCCGTGGAACTGCTCGGCATCCCGTCGGTGGTCGGCATCAAGGACGGCTTCGGCGACGTCGAACTCATGAGCCGGATCATCACCACGATCCGCTCCGTCGGCACCGACCGGGCCAAGGATTTCCTGTTCTTCAACGGTCTTCCGACGGCGGAGGTCTCCGCGCGCGCCTACGCCGCGGTCGGCGTGGCGCGGTACTCCTCGGCAGTGCACTGCTTCGCCCCCGAGATCGCGGCCCGCTTCCACCGCGCGCTCGCGGAGAACGACGACGCCGTCATGGAGGCGCTGCTCGCCGGGTTCTACCTGCCGCTGGTGGCGCTGCGGGACGAAGGGAAGGGCTTCGCCGTGTCACTGGTCAAGGCCGCCGCGCGCCTGCGGGGTGACAAGGTCGGCTCGGTCCGGCCGCCGCTGGTCGAGCCCACCGCGGACCAGATCGCCCGCCTGGAGAAGATCATCGACGACGGGTTCGCCGTCCTCAAGTCCGTCGAGGCCGGTGCCTGAAGATGAAGGTTCTCGACGTCGTCCTGACCCCGGTCGCCTTCGCCGACCCCCCGCTGCTCAACGCGATGGGCGTGCACGAGCCCTTCGCGCTGCGCGGTGTCGTCCAGCTGATCTGCGAGGACGGCGTGGTCGGCCTCGGCGAGTCCTACGGTGACCTCGCGTTCCTCGACCAGGTCCGGAAGGTGCTCCCGGAACTGAAGGGGCACGATGTGTTCGACCTTCCCGGCCTCCGCCGGAAGGTCGCCACCACCCTCGGCGAAGTCGTCTTCGCCGACGCGCACGGGCTCACCGGCGGCTTCTCCGTCAGCAAGACCGTCGCCAGCGTGTACTCGCTGTTCGAGGTGGCCGCGCTCGACGCGCAGGGCCACTACCTCGGCAGGCCCGTGGTGGACCTGCTCGGCGGCAAGGCGCGCGACGCCGTCGACTTCTCCGCGTACCTCTTCTACAAGTTCGGCGCCCACCTCGGCGCCGAGGAGGACTCGTGGGGCGAAGTGACCACGCCGGACGCGCTCGTCGGCGAGGCACGCCGCATGGTGGAGGAGTACGGCTTCGGCTCCATCAAGCTCAAGGGCGGCGCCTTCGACCCCGACCAGGAGATGGACGGGATCCGCGCGCTCGCGGACGCGTTCCCGGACCACCCGCTCCGCATCGACCCGAACGCGGCGTGGACCGTCGAGACCGGGATCCGGGTCGCCGAAGAACTCGACGGTGTCCTGGAGTATCTCGAAGACCCGACGCCGGGCATCGAGGGCATGGCGCGGGTCGCGGAGAAGGCGAACATGCCGCTGGCCACGAACATGTGCGTCGTGCGCTTCGCGGACATCGAGCCGGCGTTCCGGCAGCGAGCGGTCGGCGTAATACTTTCGGACCATCATTACTGGGGTGGCCTGCGGGACACCCAAGCCCTGTCGACCACGGCGGAATGCTTCGACGTGGGGCTGTCCATGCATTCGAACAGTCATCTCGGGATCAGTCTGGCCGCTATGGTGCACGTGGCCGCGGCGACGCCGCACCTGACCTACGCCTGCGACACCCACTGGCCGTGGAAGACGGCCGACGTCATCGCCCCGGGTGCGCTGGAGTTCGTCGACGGTGCGGTCGCGGTGCCCGACAAGCCCGGCCTCGGGGTCGAACTCGACCCCGACGCGCTGGCGCGGGCCCATGAAGACTATGTCCGAAGTGGACAGACCAAACGGGATGACGTGACCTATATGCGGAAGTTCGTCGGAAGCTTCGAACCGAATACGGCACGGTGGTGACGAGGTGAAGGTCACCGGATACGCCTACCCCTGGGACGTCGTCGACGATCCCGGCTTCGTCGAGCGGGTACGGGAGCTCGGCGTCGACGAGGTCGCCGTCGCCGTGTCGTACCACAGCGCCCGCGCGGCGACGCCCTGGTCGCCCGAGCGCACCTCGGTCGTCGCGCGCCACGCGGCGCTGTACCGGCCGGTGCGTGAGGAGGCGTGGGGTGAGCTGAAGCCCGCCGAACCGGACTGGGTCGAAAGCCGCGACAGCGCGGGCGACGCCGTCCGGATGCTGAACGAGGCGGGTGTCCCGGCGGCCGCGTGGCTCGTGCTGACTCACAATTCGCAGCTGGGCACGAAGTTCCCGGATTTCACCGTGCGCAACTGTTTCGGCGAGCGGTACCCGTGGGCGCTGTGCCCCGGGCAGCCCGCGGTCCGGGAGTACGCGGCGAACGTGACAGCCGAAAGCCTCGCCGGGCTCGACTTCGCGACGGTCATCCTCGAGGCCTGCGGTCCGCTCGGCGCCGTGCACCAGCACCAGCACGAGAAGACCGACGGCGTCTGGTCACCCGCGGTGGCCCGGCTGCTCTCGATCTGCTGCTGCGACGCCTGCCTCGACGCTTGGGCCGCGGCGGGGCAGGACCCGGCGAAGGCGCTGGGCAAGCTGCGGGCCGAGGTCCGGCGGTTGATCGACAGCGGTGACCTCCGGGCGACCGAGGACAAGATCCTGCCCACCCTGCGGCAGGTCCTGCTCGACACACGGCAGCGGGCGACCGACGCCCTCCGGCGCGAGGTGCTCGCGAAGATCCCGTCCGGGCCCCGGATCGTGCTGCACGGCGCGATGGACCCGTGGGTCACCGGCGCGCTGCCGGGGCTGACGCCGTCGGCCCCGGACGACGTCGACGCGGTGGTGCTGCAGAACTGGGCACCCGGCAGGCCCAGTGTGGGCGCCGTCGCGGCGGCGCGGGCGAAACTGCCGGAGAAGGTCGCCGTCGGCAGTTACATCACAGCGGTGGCGGCCAGCCCGGTGCCCGACATCGAGGCCTACGCCATCGAACTCGGCAAGGCAGGCGCCGCCGAGCTGCACCTGTACCACCTCGGCCTCGCCGGCCCGGGGCGCTGGGCGGATCTCATCGCCGCCGTCAGCGCCGCGCAAGAACTCTAGGAGACGCAAGAAAATGAGCCAGGCAACGGATCCCGCCACGCTCGAACAGATCCTCGCGGCCGCCGCCGATGCGGCAGGCACGACGGCGGCCGCGACCCCAGCCCAGCGCGCCGGATGGCTGAACGCCGCCGCGGACGCCCTCGACGCGGCCGCCGACGAGCTGATCGCGCTGGCCAGCCGGGAGACGCATCTCCCGGCCTCGCCGCGACTGCAGGGAGAGCTGAAGCGCACGACTTTCCAGCTGCGCCTGTTCGGCGAGGTGCTGGCCGACGGCGCGTTCCTCGGCGTCACCGTCGACCACGCGGACGCCGCGTGGCCGATGGGACCGCGGCCGGACATCCGGCGGCTGCTCACCCCGATCGGGCCGGTGCTGGTGTTCGCCGCCAGCAACTTCCCGTTCGCGTTCAGTGTCGCGGGCGGGGACACCGCGTCCGCGCTGGCCGCCGGTTGCCCGGTCGTGCTCAAGGCGCACTCGGGGCACCCGGAGCTGTCCGCCCGCACCGGCGACGTCCTGCGTGAAGCGCTGGTCGGGGCCGGCGCGCCGGAAGGGATCTTCGCGGTCATCCAGGGCCAGCAGAACGGCGTCACGGCGCTGAAGGACCCGAGGATCCAGGCGGCGTCGTTCACCGGTTCGGTGCCGGGCGGGCGCGCGCTGTTCGACATCGCGACCTCGCGGCCGTCGCCGATCCCGTTCTACGGTGAACTCGGCAGCGTCAACCCGGTCGTCGTCACGCGGGCCGCGATCGACGCGCGCGGTGAAGCGATCGCCAAGGGCTACGCGGGTTCGTTCACCCTCGGTGCCGGCCAGTTCTGCACCAAGCCGGGGCTGCTGTTCCTGCCCGAGGGCCACGGCCTCGAAGACACGCTGCGCGAGGCCGTCGCGGCGATCCCGGCGCAGCCGATGCTCAACGAGCGTATCGCGGCCGGATTCGCCGACGGGCTGGCGAAGCTGAGCGACGTCGCCGGTGTCGAGGTGCTGTCGGAATCCGGTGGCGCGGAAGGGATCTCGCACGGTGCGACCCTGCTCGCCACCACCGCCAAGGCCTTCCTGGCCGACGCCGACACCGTCCGCGAGGAATGCTTCGGCCCCGCGTCGCTGATCGTCACCTACGCAGATCAGGACGAACTGATCAGCCTGCTCGGCGTGATGGAACCCGGCCTCACCGCGACCATCCAGGGTGAAGAGTCCGATGTGGACTGGATCCGTCCGGTGCTCCCGTCGCTGACCCGGGTCGCCGGTCGTCTGCTGTGGAACGACTGGCCGACCGGGGTCACGGTCACCTGGGCACAGGAACACGGTGGTCCCTACCCGGCGACCACCGCGCCGACCAGCACCTCGGTCGGCACCGCCGCGATCGAGCGGTTCCTGCGACCGGTCGCCTGGCAGGGCTTCCCCGACGCGCTGCTGCCAGAACCGTTGCAGGAGAACAACCCGTGGGACCTGCCCCGCAGGATCGACGGGAAACGCCAGTAAACCTCGTGAGTGGTGAGGACGGTTAGAACCGTCCTTACCACTCACGAGACCCACCACCCGCCGCCGCCCTTGATACGTCTCGACCCCCTTGGGAGGCACCGTCATGTCCGGATTCGGTCACTTCGACAGGAGAACGGCTTTGAGGGGAGGCGCGGCAGCGGCCGCTTCGGTGGCGCTCACGACCGCTCTCGCGAGCCCTTCGTCAGCGCGGCCCGCGGCTCCGGGTTCGGCCTCCATCGTCACCGGCTATCGCGAACTGCAGATCGGGATCAACCGGCCCTCGGCGGAACGCACCGCCGCGCTGGCGAACCTGGACCGGGTCGCGAAGGCCTACCACGACAGCATGACGGTCGGCGGTGGTCCACTGTGGAAAGACCTCCCGCTCGGTCCCGGCAGCGAGTTCACGACGTCGATGTACGCGCGGCTCCGCGCGATCGCGGTCAACTGGGGGACCTCGGGAGGCGCGCTGGCAGGCGATCCCGCCGTGCTCGCCCGGATCAAGGGCGCGCTGGAACTGCTGTACACCAGCGATCAGTACAGCGAGAAGACCGCCGAGATCGGCAACTGGTACACCTACGAGATCGGCATCCCGCTCTACCTGCTGCACATCCTCGCGACGGTCGCCGACGAACTGACCGAGGACGAACTCGCCAAGTACCTGAAGCCGGTGCTGAAGTTCTCCGGCGACCCGAACCGCCGCACCAACAACCCGAGCGTCGTCGAGACCGGCGCCAACCGCGCGGACAAGTCGACGATCTCCATCGTCTCCGGCGCGATGCTCGGCGACGTCGAACGGATCAAGCGGGGCGTCGGCGCGTTCACCGACGTCGAAGGCGGGGGAGCGGCGAGTGTCATCGCCAAACTCCACCGCGCGGCGGGCGACGGTTTCCACACCGACGGCTCGTTCCTGCAGCACGACTCGGTGCCGTATCCCGGGCATTACGGGATCATCCTGCTCACCGCGGTCGCGTCCGCCATCCACGTCACCAAGGGCACGGAGTTCGCGCTGCCCGCCGACGTGCGCGAGGCGACGTACGCGCTGGTCTCCGACACGTTCGCGCCGTTCGTCTACGCGGGGGCGCTGATGGAGTCGGTCCGCGGCCGGTTCCTTTCGCGGCAAGGGGAATCCGCGCACGACATCGGGCACCAGCTCACCGGCGCCGTGGTCCTGCTGGCGCGGTCGGCGAGCGGGAAGCGCAAGGAAGAGCTCGGCGGCCTCGCCGCGAAGTGGATCACCGAAGACACTTTCGCGCCGTACCTCGAAATTCCCGATCCCGAACGGTTCGCGCCGGGGCCGGACCTCGTCGGCATCCCCGGCATCGAGTTCGCACAGGAGTTGCTGGCGACGAAGATCCGGCCGGCACCGACGGTCGCGACGCATCGCGTTTTCGGCCAGCAGGACCGGATGGTGCACATCACCGAAGGCTGGTCGGCCTCGCTCGGCGTCGCCTCGACCCGGATTTCGCGGTACGAGTCGATCAACTCGATGAACCTGCACGGCTGGTACGTCGGCGACGGTTCGCTGTATCTGTTCCTGCCCAAGGCGAAGGGCCATTTCACCGACGCCTACTGGCCGACGGTCGACGCGCTGGCGCCGCCGGGCACCACCACCAAGAGCGGTCCGCCCCCGAAGCTGGAGTCGGTGCCGCTGACGAGCAAGGATCACTGCGGTGGTGTCCGCTGGGACGCGCGGCACGGCGCGCACGCCCTCGACTTCATCTCCCAAGACGGCACATTGACCGCGAAGAAGTCGTGGTTCTTCACGCCGTCGGGGGTGCTGTGCCTCGGTGCCGGGATCACCGACTCCTCCGGTGAGCGGATCCGCACCACGATCGAGAACCGCAACCTCGGCGAGAACGGCTCCGGTGTCCTGCTGGCCGATGGCCATCTCGTCGACGGCTCGGAGTCCCTGCGGCGCAGGCGATGGCTGCATCTGGAGAAGGTCGGCGGCTACGTCCTGCTCGACGACGCCGAGGTCACCGCGCTGCGCGAGGACCGGACGGGGACCTGGCGCGACATCGACAAGGGCGCCAACACCAAGGGCACCACGGTGCCGTACACGCGGCGCTACCAGAAGCTGGTCATCGAACACGGGGCCAAGCCGTCGAACGCGAGCTACGCCTACGCCGTCCTTCCCACCGCGTCGGTGCTGGAGACGATCGCCTCGGCCTGGTCGTGGCGTGTGCGGTCCAACACCGCGACCGTGCAGGCCGTCCGGCTGTGGGACGCGACCCTCCTGGCGAACTTCTTCGCCGCGGGCTCCGTCGACGAGGTGTCGGTGTCCGGTCCGGCGTCGGTGGCGCTCGGGCGGACCCGCGACGGCTGGCGGATGGCCGTTTCGGACCCGACGCAGCGGCAGGAAGTCCTGCGCGTGACCGTGCGGCGGAAGACCGTCGAGGTGCCGGTGAAGGACACGTTCGGCGCCACGCAGGTCGTCCGCGTTTAGTCGACTGAATGCGGGGCTTGGGGTGGGGTGAAGGGGACTTTCGTCGCATCCGATGCGGGGAAAGTCCCCTTCGCCACACGCCTTGACCACGAGCACGCCGGGATCCCGGCCGACTGTCATTTAGGTCACGTTCTGACCTGAATGACCCCTACGGTCATCTCATGACCGACATCGAGCAGTTCCGCATCGACATCCCGCAGTCCGATCTGGACGACCTGACCGACCGGCTCGCCCGCACCCGCTGGCCGTCGGCGCTGCCCGGTGCCGAGTGGAGCCGCGGCGTCCCCGTCGCCTACCTCAAGGACCTGGCCGAATACTGGCGAGACGGCTACGACTGGCGTGCGTGGGAGAAGCAGCTCAACGAATTCCCGCAGTACCTCACCGAGATCGACGGCCAGCGCGTGCACTTCCTGCACGTCCGGTCGCCGGAACCGGACGCGATCCCGCTGATCATGACGCACAGCTGGCCCAACTCGATCGCCGAGTTCCTGAACGTACTCGGCCCGCTCACCGACCCGCGAGCCCACGGTCTCGACCCGTCACGCGCCTTCCACGTCGTCGCGCCGTCTCTGCCGGGCTTCGGCTTCTCCCCGTTTCCCGAGCCGGCCGACGAGCGGCCGTGGGACATCGCGCGGGTGGCGCGGACCTGGGCGGAACTGATGAGCCGTCTCGGTTACGAACGGTATGGCGCGCACGGGAACGACGCCGGCGCGCTGGTGACGCCCTGCCTCGCGGTGCACGCGCCTGAGCACGTCATCGGCTCGCACATCACGTCCGGCCTGGGAGTGCCGATGGGCGATCCGGCCGACTTCGACGGGCTCACCGAACAGGATCAGGCCGATCTGGCGGGCCTGATGGAGCGCTTCGCGGGCGGCAGCGGATACGCGCCGTACCTGACGAACCGGCCGCAGACGCTCAGTTTCGGCTTCCTCGATTCGCCGGTCGCGCAGCTGGCGTACCTGGTCGAACGGTTCAAGGAGTTCGACGGCTGGCCCGAAGGCGCGGCGCCCGCCGAGCCGATCGACCGCGACCTGCTGCTCACCAACGCGACGCTGTACTGGCTGACCGGGACCGGTGGCACCTCGCTGTGGCCGTACTACGAGGGAGCGGCCGCGATGCCGATCGACCAGACCGTGGTGCCGACCGGCGTCTCCCACGGCGGGCCGTCCGCGCTGCGCACGATCGCCACCCGCAAGAACGACATCGTGCGCTGGGCGGATCACGAGAGCCCCAGCCATATGGTCGCGATGGCCGTCCCGGACGACGTGGTGACCGAACTCCGCGAATTCTTCGGAAATATCCGGATGTGATGTCGAGCGGTGGTCGTCGGCTCCGACCTGGGGACGAAGCTAAAGTGCGAGCGACCCCATGGAGGAACCTGATGACCACCTCGTTCGAGACCGTGACCTCGGCTGACGGCACCGCGATCGCCTTCGAGCGCACGGGACGGGGCGCGCCGGTGATCCTGGTCGGCGGCGCGTTCAACGACCGGACGACCGTCGCCGGCCTGGCCGCGACACTGGCCCCGCACTTCACCGTGATCGCCTACGACCGGCGCGGGCGGGGCGACAGCGGCGCGGGCGCCGTCTATTCGGTGGAGCGCGAGGTCGAGGACCTCGCCGCGCTGATCGAGCACGTCGGCGGTTCGGCGGCGGTGTTCGGGCACTCGTCGGGTGCCGTGCTGGGGCTGGAGGCGGCGGCCAGAGGCGTCGCCATGACAAGCCTCGCCGTGTACGAGCCGCCGTATGTCGTCGACGACAGCCGTACGCGGCCCGCGCCCGACCTCTTCGACCGCGTCCGGGCGTTGATCGCCGACGGCGACCGCGACGGCGCGGCCGAGCTCTTCCTGGTCGAAGGGACGGCCACCCCGGCCGAGGTCGTGAAAGGGATGCGGGACGACGCGTTCTGGGCGTGGTTCACCGGACTCGCCCACACACTGCCCTACGACCTCGCGCTCTGCGGTCCGGGCAACGTGCTGCCCGCGGACAGGCTGGCCAAGATCGCGGTCCCCACGCTCGTCATCGACGGCGGCGAGAGCGACGCCTGGATGCGGGCAGGCGCCCGCGCGGTCGCGGACACGGTCGACGGCGCTCGCTACGCCACCGTCGATGGGCAGGACCACGGCGTCCTCCACCAGCCGGACACCTTGCGCGACCTGCTCACCGGATTCCTCAGGTGACGACCTTCAGCGGTTCGGGGACAGGCCCATCGCCGCGTAATGGTCTCGTGCGGCGCGGGTCTGTCCCAACCCGGCCAGGGCGCGGGCTTCCTGCAGCCGGTAGCCGACCCGCCTCGCCGTTTCCAGCGCGAGCCGGTGCTGCCGCAGGCCCGTCGTCGTCTCGCCGGCCGCGAGGCAGGCGGTTCCGAGGCTGTTCGCCGCCATGGCCAGCAACAGCGGATGGTTGAGCCGGGTGAGGATCGCGCACGCGCGTCCGGCCTGCTCACGCGCGTCGCCCGGACGATGGGCGAGCAGCAGGGCGTCGGCGAGGTCGATCCGGCTCCACGCCTCACCGAACAGGTACCCGAGTTCCCGCGATGAGCCGATCGAACGCTCGATGGTCGCGAAGGCTTCGTCGAAGTGGCCGAGCCGGGCGAGGACGAGGCCGAGCTGGGCCGAACTCAGGATCGTGCCGCGGTCGTCCTCGCGCAGCGCCACCGACCGCCGGGCCGACTCCAGCGCGCCGGCCAAGTCGCCGAGGACCTCCTGCGTGTTGCTGAGGTTGGTCCACAGCGTCGCGGCGGCGTCGGTGTCGCCGTCCGCGACAGCCAGGCCGCCCCGGTAGAACCGGATCGCTTCGGCGTAGTGGCCGAGCATGCTGTGCAGGGCGCCCGCCCGGGAGAGCGCGATCGCTTCGGCCGCGCGATCGCCGGATCTCCGGACGACGTCCAGCCGCTCCATGGCGCAGTCCATCCCCTCGGTGAGCCGCCCGTTCTCCCAGAACGCCAGAGTGAGGCTCGCCAGGCTCAGCTGGAGCGCGTGCGCATCCCCGATCCGGCGGGCGGCGGCGACCCCGGTCCGCGCCACGGCGAGCAACTCGTCGAGATACCCGCATTCCCGAAGGTGTTCCGTGGTGTCCTCGGCGATCCGCCAGGCGTACTCGTCGAGACCGGTGTCGAGCGCGTGGCGCGTCACCGCGACCAGGTTCGCCCGCTCCTCGCGGTACCAGCCGGGGCCGCCGCCGTCGCGGTAGTGATCGAGCAGCCTGGTCATCGCCGGACCCGATTCCTCGTCGCGCGCGACGGTGCGGGCGTGCTCGGCGATCAGGTCGTGGAACGCGTAGCGGCCCAGTGCGGGCTGCCTGAGCAGGTGGGCGTCGAGCAGGTCCTCCAGCAGCCGTTCGGCCTCGTGCTCGCCGGTACCGGCCAGCGCGGCCGCCGCGGGTACTCCGATGTCGGTGCCGGGATTCCCTCCCAGCAAACGGAACATGCGCTGCTGCGCGGCGTCGAGTTCCCGATAGGACAGTGCGAAGGCCGCGGCCACGTCACGTCCGGCGACCTTCAGCTCGGCCAGCCTGTCGTGTTCGGAGCCCAGCCGTTCGGCCAGGTGCTCAACAGTCCATTGTGGACGATGCTGCAACCGGGCCGCCGCGATCCGGATCGCCAGGGGCAGGTTCCCGCACAACGCGGCCACGCCCGAGCCGGGTCGTCCGGACGCCGCCGCGAACAGGGCGCTCGCCTGTTCGTCCGGCAGGACTTCGAGACTGATCGACGCGGCACCGTCGACCGCGGCCAGCCGGCGCCTGCTGGTGACCACGAGCGCGACCGTGGCGGAACCCGGCACCAACGGTCTCAGCTGTTCGGCGCTCGCGGCGTTGTCGAGCACCACGAGCAGTGACCGGCCCGCCGTTCGGGCGCGCCAGAGCTCGGCCCGCCGCTCCACGCCGCCGGGGAGCCTGCTCGCCGGGATGTCCAGCTGGCCGAGCAGGGCTTCGAGCGCGGCCTCGGGCGAGAGCGGTTCACGGGCGGGGGAATGCCCGTGCAGATCCACGAACAGCTGCCCGTCGGGGAAATCGGCGGCGAGCCGGTGCGCGACGTGGACGGCGAGCGAGGTCTTGCCGACACCGGCCATCCCGTCGACGGCCACCGGGCGGCCGAGCCGGACGGTGTCGAGCAGACGGCCGATCTCGGCTTCCCTGCCGGTGAAATCCGGGACGTCGTAAGGGAGGAAGCACCGGGTCTTGCCGTATTCCGGCTCGTCGCGGAGGATCCGCTCGTAGAGTTCGCGCAGCTTCGGCCCGGGTTCGATCCCGAGTTCCTCCACCAGCCGCGTCCGCGCCTGCCGGTAGACGTTCAGCGCGTCGGCCTGCCTGCCTTGCTGGTGCAGCGCGCGCATGAGCAGCCCGGCGAACGGCTCCCGGAGCGGGTGTTCGGCGACCAGCGCCGTCAGTTCAGCGACGGTGTCCTCCCCGGCTGAGATCTCTTCGTCGAGGCAACGCTCCACAACGGACAGACGACGCTCGTCGAGTTCTTCGGCCTCGCCGCGCAGTGCCATACTGTCCACACCGGACAGAGCCGGGCCGTGCCAGCACGCGAGTGCTTCACGGAACTCGCCGCGCGAGACGTGCTCCTCGAACGTGCGCAGATCGAAGGCGCGCGGGCGCAGGACGAAGCCGGGGCCTTCGGAGGTCAGGACGTCGTCGTCGGCGCCCTCGGCGACGAGTGCGCGTTTCAGCGCGGTGGTGAGATTGCGGATCTGCCGGGTGGCCGTGGCGGGCGGATCCTCGTCCCAGACGACGTCCACCAGCCGGGAGACCGAGACTACGCGATCGGCGCCGAGCAGCAGCGCGGCCAGGATCCGCTCCTGCCGTGAGCCCGCCAGCTTCAGCGCCCGCGCGCCGCTGCGGCACTGCACCGGGCCCAGTATCCGAAACTCCATCGCACCCCCTTCCGCGAGGTTAACCGGCCGCCTGCCCGCGCCGGTGCGGAAGTGATGCAGCTGTGATGCGCCGCCGGGCGAACCTGCTGAGGACGGAATACGGGACGTGATGAGGAGAACCCATGCGCAAGCGGTATTACGCGGCGTTGGCCGGGCTGGTCGTGGCCGCGGCGGGAATCGGCGTGCCCGCCGCGGCGGCCGGCGAGCAGCAGGCGGAGACGGAGCGGCAGGCCTGTCAGCGCGCGTTCGACCGCGCGGTCTGGGAGGACATGGACAGCTTCAACAAACGCGACGAGGCCCGCTACCGGGCGATCATCCACCAGAACATGGTCACCATCGGCCGTAAGGGCCAGACGATCATCGGCTACGACGCCAACGTGGACCCGGTGGTCGATGTGCAGTTCAAGCTCCCGTACGAGTGGAGCATGCCGTGGACGGTGACCCACACCGTCGTCGAGGGCTGCAAGATGGGCTACGCGATCCTCGACGCCTACTACAAGGCTCCGTCGCAGAACATCGACCGGCACTACACGATCAGCCTGACGCTGGTGCGTGAGCACGGCAAGTGGCTGGTCATCAAGGACACCGTGACCGACGTGGTGCCCTGATCCCGGGCGAGGGGGGAAAGGTCATGAAGGGGTCGTTCAGGACGAAAGATGTCCTGAACGACCCTTTCATGACATCGGGGCTCAGGGTTTCCGGCCCACCCCGGCGTACGGCAACGCGTTGATCTCCGGGTCCTCGGACATGTCGCCGGCTCCCTGGGGGTTCCACATCGCGCAGCCGACGACGCCGGGCTCGACGACGTCGAATCCGGCGAAGAACGAAAGCACCTCGTCGTGGGTCCGGGGGATGGGGTCGTTCTGGGTGCTCTTGTACGCCTCGATGGCCTCGTCGAGGCCGCTCGAGTTCGCGTCGGCGGCGACGTGCGAGATGGCGAGGAAGCTGCCGGGGGCGATTCGCTCCCGATAGCGGGCCAGTATCGCGTGCGGATCCCAGGAGTCCGGCACGAAATGCAGCAGCAGCAACATGAACAGGCCGACCGGCTGGTCGAGGTCCAGCAGTTCCTTCGTTTCGGGAGCGTCGAGGATGTCGTTGACGTCGCGGAGGTCGGCCTGGATCGCCGCGCACCGGTCGTTGCCGCGCAGCAGCAGTTTGGCGTGGGCCACGGCGACGGACTCGCGGTCGACGTAGACCACCCGGCAGGACGGGTCGATCCGCTGGACGATCTCGTGGAGGTTGCCGACGGTCGGGATGCCGGAGCCGATGTCGAGGAACTGCCGCACGCCCGCGTCCACCATGTGCAGCGCGGCGCGCTGGAGGAACGCCCGGTTGAGGCGGGCCGCGTCGCGGATCCCTGGCATGATCTTCAGGATCTGCTCGCCGAGGACACGGTCGGCCTGGAAGTTGTGGTCGCCGTTGAGCCAGTAGTCGTAGACCCGGGCGGGATTCGGCACGGTCGTGTCGACCTCGGGGGGTACCCAGCTCAGGTTCGAAGTCACCGTCGTCGCCGCCGTTCGGTTGGGATCCGTTGGGGCACAGGAGTCTAGCGGGCTCACGGGACCTGGCCGCCATCGTCCGATCGTGTGGATGTCCGACGGCGGAGCCGCCTTCGCGGCCTCGTGGCCCTAAGGTGGCTGGGTTCAGCGCCCAGTCACCGGGGAGACGAGCACGATGGAACCACCTCCGGACGTCGCCGTCGCACCAGGCCGGTGGCCGCTGCTGGGACATACCGTGCCGATGCTGCGTGATCCGGTGAAACTGTTGTCCTCACTGCGATCGCACGGCGACGTCGTGCGGCTCGACTTCGGCCCGATGCCGGTCTACCTGGTCACCACGCCGGAACTGGCCTGGCGGTTGCTCGCCGTCGACGCGGCGAAGTTCGACAAAGGCATCGTGTTCGACAAGATGCGGCCGTTGTTCGGCGACGGGCTCGCGACCTCCAACGGAGCCTTCAACCAGCGGCAACGACGGATGATGCTGCCCGCCTTCCAGCGAAGCCGTATCGCGCTCTACGCCGAGACGACGATGACGAAGGTCGCTGTAGACCTTGCGGACGCGTGGAAACCGGGCGAAGTGGTCGAATTCGACCGGCGCATGCAGGATCTCGCGCTGACCGTCTCCGGGCGCACGCTGTTCTCCACCGAACTCGGCGACGACGCGCTCACCGAGATCCGGCGGTCGATCCCGATCATGTTGAAGTACGTCATGGTCAGGGCGTTCTCGCCGAAGTTCGCGGAACGCCTGCCGATCCCGGCGAACCGCGAGTTCGACGCGGCGGCCGTACGCCTGCGGCGGGTCATCGGCGACGCCGTCGTCCAGGCGCGCGGGAAGGGCGGCGATCAGGGCGACCTGCTGTCGATGTTGTTGCTGGCCGAAGACGACGAGACCGGCGAGAAGATGACCGACCGTCAAGTAGAGGACGAGGTCATCACGATCCTCACCACCGGCGCCGAGACGACGGCCGTCGCGCTCGCGTGGTTCTTCCACGAAATCGGGGCGCGGCCGGAGATCGAGCGCCGCTTCCACGCGGAGGTCGACGAGGTGCTGGCAGGCGGGCCCGCGCGGTTCGAACACGTGCCGCGCCTGGTCTACACGCAGCGGATCATCAACGAGGTCGTCCGCCGCACCCCGCCGGTGATCCTGATGCGGCGGGCGCGCGAGGACGTCGAACTCGGCGGCGTGCGCATCCCCGCCGGTACCGAGGTCGCGGTCAGCCAGCACACGCTGCACCGCGATCCGCGCTGGTTCCCCGATCCCGAACGGTTCGACCCGGATCGCTGGGAGCCGGAGCGCGCCGCGGAGGTACCGAAGGGCGCGTTCATCCCGTTCGGCGCCGGCGCCCGGCTGTGCCCCGGACATCAGTTCGCACCCACCGAGATCGCGTTGGTGGCGGCGACGATCGGCGCCCGGTGGCGGATGGAACCGGTACCGGGTGTGAAGGTCTTTCCGAAGATCAAAGCGACGATGCAGCCGAACCGGTTGCCGATGATCGCGCGGCCGAGAACCTCGGGCTGACGGTGAGCGTCCGATCACCCCGTGTAGGGTTCATGCTCCTTCCGAGCGTCCCGATTCCGGAGAGGGTTCTGTGAGAATGCCGCTCAAACTGGCCACGGCGGTGGCCGCCTGCTGCGTGCTCCTCGGTGGTTTCCTGGTCGCGGCTCCGGCCGAAGCCGTCGACGTCCGCTGTTCCGATCTGGATCTGCCGGTCACCGGCCCGCTCGGCGAACCCGCCACGGTCCACGGCCGGCTCTGCCTGCCCGACGGCCCGGTGCCCGAGGCGGTGCAGTTGCTGGTGCACGGCGGTACCTACAACAGCGCCTACTGGGACCTGCCTTACGACCCGGATCGCTATTCGTACCAACGGGACATGGCCAAGCACGGTTACGCGACCTTCGCCGCGGACCAGCTCGGTACGGGCGGGAGCAGCAAACCGTCCAGCCTTCCGCTCCTGCTGCCGGTGCTGGCGCGCTCGATGCACGAGGTGATCGGCCATCTGCGTGCGGGCCGGATCGGCGGCGCGCCGTTCGAGAAGGTCGTGATCGTCGGGCATTCGGTCGGTTCCGGCATCGTCGCGGCCGAGGCCTCGACGTATCAGGACGTGGACGGCGTGATCCTCACCGGAATGACGCATCTGCCATCGGTCCCCGCGCTGACCTTCGGGGTGCTCTTCGGCCTCCAGCCCGCGTTCACCGACGGGAAACTCGGTTCGCTCGGCAGCGATCCGCTGTATTTCACGACGAAACCGGGTGCACGTGCCGGACTGTTCTACGCGACGGAAAATGCCGACCCCCGGGTCATCGAAGCCGACGAGGCGACCAAGGATCAGGTTTCGGTCCCGGGAATGGGAACGGTCGCCGTGTTCGGGATCGTGCTGCCCGCGACGAAAGCGATCCGGGTGCCGGTTCTCCAGGCGGTCGGCTCGAAGGACATCCTGTTCTGCGGCCTTTTCGCGCTTCGGGACTGCTCGAGCGGCGAGACGCTGCGCCCGGCGGAAGCGCCGTTCTACCGGCCTGAGGCACAGCTTTCCACGTATGTTCTGTCCGGTGCCGGACATTCGCTGGCCTTACACCGCAACGCGTCCGAATATCGGGACGCCACCCGCGTTTGGCTGAGGGACAAGGTGGGAGTTGCAGTACCGTAGGGTGACCACCCGATTGGATGATCGGCGAACCGTGAGTACGGTTAGAGAATCGTGGAAGATGTTTCTCCACCACGGAATACGAAAGCGACCCCAGGACCGGCGGACGTGACTGCCCCACTTTCGGACGGCGAAGAGTTCCCCGTATCGCCGGACGCCCCGAAGAGAACTTCATCCTCCGCATCCCCGAAGCGGAAGAACACCGCGCCGACCCGCGCCACGCTGGCCCGCAAGTGGGCTTACCTGGTCACCGGTACGGCGTATCTTCCGTATACCCACGCGCAGATCGAAGAGCATTTCGCCGCTCTGCTGGACGAGGTCTTCGCGGCGGTGCTGAGCGAAGACGCCGAGCCCGCGCAGGCCGCCGAAGCCGGCGCGCGGCTCGTCGCGCTCAGATGTGTCGGCCCGGACAGCCTCCGCCGCACGATGGAGGTGCTCGGCAAGGGGCTCTTGCACGAACCGGAGTTGCGGAGCGTGAAGTCGCTCCCCGAACGGGTGTTGCAGGTGCTCGGCGCGCTCGCGGCCGGTTACGGCGAGGCGTTGCGCGAGAGCATCCAGACACAGCAAGAGGATCTGAGCCGCACCCTGGTCACGCTCGAACGCGAGACCCGGCGCGAACTGGTGCTGACCCAGGCACGTTTCGAACAGCTCTTCACCGGTTCGGCCACCGGCGTGGCCGTCACCAGGGTCGACGGCCGCGTCCAGCGGGTGAACCCCGCGTTCGCCGAAATGCTGAACCGGCCCGTCGCGGACCTGACCGGGCTCAACCTCTACGACCTCGTGCATCCGGACGACGCCGAGGGACTGCGCGAGGGCTACCGGAAGCTGCTCGAAGGCGAGAGCCAGCGGCTCGAGCTGTCGCGAAGACTCGTGGCCGAGGACGAGGAACCGACGTGGGCCGGTTTCACCGGTGCTGTCATCCGCGACCCGGCTGGCGAGGCCCAGCAGCTGATCACCCTGGTCGACGGGGACACGGACGTCTCGTTGCTGCAGCGGCAGCTGAGCCGTCAAGCCCTGCACGACCCGCTGACCGGCCTGCCGAACCGGCAGTGCTTCGGAACGCGCCTGGAACGGGCACTGCAGCACGCCGACCCGTCCTTCGGCGTCACCGTCTATCACCTCGACCTGGACGGTTTCTCCCTGATCGCGGGCGGGCTCGGCCAGAAACAGAGCGACGACCTGCTGAAAAACGTCGCCGCGAAGCTGCGGGCCGTCGTCGGCGGCGAGGACGCGCTCGTCGCCAGGATCGGCGGCGACGAATTCGGCATCTTCATCCAGAACACCGCGGCCAGCCCGGACGTCGCCACCGTCATCGGCATGATCAACCAGGAGCTCTCCGAACCGGTCTACCTCGAAAGCGGCAGCGGGGTGGCGGTCTCGGCCTGCGTCGGGGTCGTGCACCGGCCACCGAGGGACATCGCGCCGAACGAGCTGCTGCGCGTCTCCGGAATGACGCTGCGCCGGGCGCAGGCCAACGGCTACCGTCAGTGGGCGCTGTCCGATTCCGTTCTCGACATCAGGGAACGGCACGAGTTCGGCTTGGCCGTTTCCATGGCGGGCGCCTGGGAGACCGGCCAGATCGAGGTCGGCTTCCGGCCGCTGACCTGGCTGGCGGACAGCAGGCCGGCGGGTATCGAGGCGAGGCTCGCGTGGAACCACCCGCGCCACGGCCGGATCGGTCACGACACCTGCGCCCGCTTCGCCGACGAGACTGGTCTCATCACGCCGCTGGGCGAATGGCTCATCCGCACCGCCTGCGAGGAGTCGGACGACAGGCTCCCGATGGTCGTGGGACTGACCCCGCACCAGGCCGCGGATCCCGATCTCGTCGGGTCGGTGCGGACCATCCTGACCGCGACCGGAGTCGGGCCGTCACGGTTGCGGCTGGGCTTCCCCGCCGGCGCGGTGCTCGCCGAACTCGGCGAGACGGTCGACAACCTGCATCTCCTCGCCGAGATCGGCGTGGACGCGGAACTGCAGGACTTCGGCGCGGCCGGTGACGTCGTGTGCCTCGTCGACGTACCCGTGCGGACGGTCCGGATCGCGCCCCGGCTGGCGGAGCGGCGGACGGAACCACTGGCGGAACGTTCGCTGCGGAACCTCATCGATACCGCGACCATGGCGGGCGCGACGGTGATCGCGGACGGGATCGACTCGACCGGCGACGCGGGATGGTGGCAGAACGCCGGTGCCCACATCGGGGCCGGAAGGTATTTCGGTTAGGCGAAAGCTCATCTCGCGTGATCAGGCGGACGACACGCGTGATCAGATGGACGACACGCGTGATCGGACGGACGACACGATTTCGGTTAGGCCGTTTGCCGCAGCCGAAGGCGCTAAGTTACCCGAGGGTTGACGTTCGCGGGCGGATTGGGCAACATCCCAGGTCCTCACCCCGCACCTCGGAGGCATGCACATGCAGGTAGGCCCGAGGCGTGGCGGGCGTTTCAACGCGCCCGTCGTCGTCTTGAGCCTGTTGCTGGTGATCGCGCTCGGTGCCTGGTGGGGCGTGGACTATCTGCGGGCCCGGTTGGCGGGCAACGGTTGTGACGCTCTGACGCCGGTCGAGATCACCGCGGCGCCCGACGTGGCACCGGTGCTCACGCGGCTCGCGAAGACCGTGCCGCAGGAAGAATGCTTCAGTGTCAACGTGACCGCGCGCGAGTCGGCCGAAGTCGCCGATCTGCTCGGGACCACCGCCTCCGGCGGGCCCGACGTCTGGGTTCCCGAGTCGAGCACGATGTTGTCGCAGGCCAGGGACGCCGGCGCGTGGAACCTGCCGGAATCCGGTCAGTCGGTGGCGAATTCCCCGGTGGTGCTGGGACTTCCCGACGAAACCGCGCGGCGGTTCGGCTGGCCGGGGAGGGCGCCCTCCTGGCAGGAGATCCTCGACGGCTCCCCGGTCGGGATCCCGGACCCGGCGCGCGATCCGCTCGGCGTCGGCACCCTGCTCGCCCTGCGGAAGCTGACCGAGAAGGAGCCCGATCCGGCCGCGGCCTTCACCGCCGCCATGCGGAAGCTGAACCCCGCGCCGGGCCAGGCCCCGGCGGCTGCCCCGGCGACCGAACAGGCGGTACTCGCACGGAATCTGGTCGCCGCGTACCCCGGTGTCCCGGTGCAGGGGTTCGACTACCCGTATGTCGTGCTGCCCAAGGCATCCGAAGCGTCGAGGACCTCGGCGGAACGTTTTCTGCGGCTGCTGCTCGATCCGCTCGCCGGGAGCATCTTCGCCGACGAAGGATTCCGGGCACCCAGCGGTCAGTTCGCCGTGCCGCGGGCGCAGGACAGCCGGACCGACCCGGCGCCGCATCCGCCGGGACCGCCGCCGGTGACCGACCTGTACGCCGCGCTGCAGGCCTGGGCCGGGACGAACCTGAGCGCCCGGGTCCAGGTGCTGCTCGACGTCTCCGGTTCGATGGCCGCCTCCGTGCCGGGTACGGGGAAGAGCCGGATGGAGCTCACCCTGCAGGCCGCGACGCAGGGGCTCGGACTCTTCAAACCCTCCACGGAGCTGGGGTTGTGGCTGTTCTCGACCAAATTGGACGGTGACAAGGACCATCGGATCCTGTTGCCGATGAAGACGATCGCCGAGCAGAAGTCGTCGGGCGGGGTCGAGCGGCTGCAAGCCGTGCGGCCGAAAGCCGGTGGCGCGACCGGGCTCTACGATTCGATCCTCGCCGCGTACCAGAACGCCAGGCAGAACTGGAAACCCGGCCGGATCAACCTGGTCGTCGTCCTCACCGACGGGCGCAACGAGGACGGCGAGACGATCGGGCTGCCGCGGCTGCTGGAGGAACTGGGCGAACTCCAGGACCCGAGGAAACCGCTGCCCGTCATCGGGATCGGCATCGGGCCGGATATCGACGCGTCCGAACTGCGGCGGGTTTCCACCGCCACCGGCGGGGAATCGTTCACCACCCCCGATCCGAGGAAGATCTCGGACGTCTTCTACCAGGCGCTGAGCAAGATCATGTGCCAGCCGCCGACCTGCAAGAATTGAGGCGACCCGTGGCTATCCGGGGGAAAAGACCTTCGCCGGTCACATTGGCCGCGTTCGCCGCCGGTGTGATCCCGTTCGTGCTGCACGCGTGGGCCGCCCTGCGCGGCAGCCTCGCACAAGACGATTTCGTCATCACCTACCACGCCGCGAAGTCGGGCCCGTTCGACTTCGGCTACTTCTTCCAGGACTACCACGGCCATCTCGCGCCGGGCGGATTCCTGCTCGCCGACGTGCTGACCGCGTGGGCGCCCCTGAACTTCGCCGTGCTGATGGCGCCGGTCCTGGTGATGCAGGCGGCGTCCTCGGTGCTGTTGTGGGCGGTACTCGTGCGCTGCTTCGGGCGCCGGTGGGGGATTCTCGTCCCGTTCACGATGTTCACGACGTCGACCTTGCTGCTCGTCCCGACGTTGTGGTGGGCGTACGCCATCCAGATCGCGCCCGTACTGCTGGCCGCCACCGCCGCCCTCCACGCGCACGTGCGGTATCTCGCCGACGGTGGGCGCTGGGCGATCGCCACCGTTGCCTGGACCGTGTTCGGGCTGGCCTTCTACGAGAAGGCCGTGTTCATCCCGGTGCTGATCGCCGGGATCACCGTGCTGCTCGGCATTTCCCTGCGCCGTCACCTCGTGCTGATGGGTGTCCTCGCCGCCGTCCTGGCGGGCTACGCCGTCGTTTTCCTGGCCTTGACCACGAGCCAGGTCGGGCAAGGCGGCGGTGCGGTCACCGTCGGCACGGTCGCGGACATGACGGGCCGGATGCTCGGTGACACCCTGATCCCCGGACTCGTGGGCGGGCCTTGGTCGGGCCCTGGGCCCGGGGCGACGTTCGCCGCTTCACCCGTGGCGGTGCGGATTCCACTGCTCCTCCTGGCCGTCGTGGTGCTGGTCGCCGGGATCCGCGTGGGCGGGCTCCGGGCCAAGAAGGCGTGGCTGCTGCTGGGGCTGGTGTTCGTGGCGGACATCGGGCTTTCGGCGGCCACCCGGCTCACCGAGGTCGGCCCGGAACTGGGCAGCGATCCCCGCTACGTCGCCGATCTGGCGCTCGTCGTCGTGCTGTGTCTCGCTTTCGCCTTCCTGGAACCGAGACCGCTCGACCGGCCTTCGGATATCGTGCCGTCCGCGGCGAAACGCCCGATCGCCCTGGCGCTGTGCCTCGCCCTGCTCGCGAGTTCCGCCGTGGGGTTCTCCCGGCTGGCGCCCGGACTGCGGTTCGACCACTCCCGTGAGTTCCTCGCCAACGCGCGGGCCTCGATCGAACGGGATCCCGATCTCGTGCTGTTCGACACGGCGGTGCCGAACGACGTCCTGCACGGCTGGTTCGGCGAAAACGCCCGCACGTCACGGGTGGTGGGGCTGATCCCGGGCTTCCTGTTCGACCAGCCGACGAGCCGGATGTCCCTTTTGGACGATGCGGGCACCGCGCGGACGATCACCGGTGTGGAGCCGGTTTCCCGCGGCGTGCCCGGCCCGGTGGCGGGCTGCGGGTACACCGTCGGCGAGCACCTGGTCCGCGTTCCGTTGGACACGCCCGTTCTCGGCCGCCACCTGCTGCGGATCGACTATTTCACCTCGGACGGCGGCGAAGGGTTCGTGGACCGCGACGGACTCCGCGTGCCGGTGTGGTTCCAGCCCGGCCTGCACACGATGTATTTGCCGATCGAGGGCCTGTTCGACAAGATCGGCTTTCAGTTGTCCGCCAAGGGTGCTCCCGTCTGTCTCGCGAAGGTCGACGTCGGCAAGCCGCTCACTCAGTAGGGGTCGTACGGGCTGTCGTGGCCGAAGACCCTGGCCACGGGCGCCAGCCGGAGCCGCAGCAGGACCTTGATCCCGACGTTGCGCAGGAACCACGGCATCTGGGCGAGCACGCGCAGCCTGTCCTTGAACGACGGTGGGGAGAGCCGGAACCGGGCCAGCGACGTCGCGCGGTCGAGATAGGTGTAGCGCCGTCCGAAGAGGACTTTGGCGATGGTGCCGAGGGTGACGCCGATCGACGAAAAACAGTCGTGGACCAGGATTTCCCGGCCATCGGCCAGGTCGGCCGACCAGCGCAGGTCGTCGGTGTAGGTCCAGTAGTCGTGTTTGCCGTCGATGTAGAGCAGCTGGATCGGACGGTCCCAGGTCGGGCGGAGTTTCGTGCTGTACTCCGCCACGAGCTCCACGACGTCCTCGACACCCGCCTTTCTCAGGTTCGCCTCGAACCGTTGGCGTGTCGGCGATCCGCCGAACAGGCGGCCGTCGACGAACGGGTCGACGGCGACCACCCGCGCGCCGACCGTGCGGGCGGCACTGGCGAGCACGATCGTCGAACGGCCCTGGTGGCTGCCGATTTCGACGATCAGATCGCCTTCGGACAGGCGGCGGGCCGCGTTCCACAAGGCCAGGCCCTGATCGCGGGTCATCCAGCCTTTGACCGGCTCGGCGAGCGACCACGTTTCTTCGAAACCGTCCGTCAGGGGTCTTTGCTTCTGCGTGATGACGCACCTGCTCAGGTCGCGGGGACGAATGGGTAGGCGCATAGTAGCCACGTTTCCGCCTAGTATCTACCGGATGGTAACCCCCGGGGCGCTCGTGAAACGGCCGAGCACGTGGATCGTGCTGGCGCTGACCGTGCTGTCCTTTGTGCAGCGTCCCGGCAGGACGACCTTCGACACGAAACTCGATCTCGCCGTGGATCCGCTCGCCTTCCTCGGCAGGGCGCTGCACCTGTGGAATCCCCAGGCGACGGCGGGGGAGTTGCAGAACCAGGCGTACGGCTACCTGTTCCCGATGGGACCGTTCTTCGCGCTGTGCCAGGCGGTCGGGATCCCGGTGTGGATCGCGCAGCGGTTGTGGTGCGCGATCCTGCTCTCGGTCGCTTTCGGGGGCGCCCTGCTGGTGGCCCGCGCGCTGAAAATAGGAAACGAACGGACTCGGCTGATCGGAGCAGTCGGTTACGCCCTCGCGCCGAGGATGGTCACCGAAATCGGTTCGCTGTCCTCGGAAATGCTACCGGCCGTCCTGCTGCCGTGGGTGCTGCTGCCGCTGATCCTCGCCGACCGCATCGGCTCGCCGCGCCGTGCCGCCGGGTTGTCCGCGCTCGCCGTGCTGTGCATGGGCGGGATCAACGGCGCGATGGTCGTGATGGCGCTCGTGCTCCCGGGGTTGTGGTTGCTGACCCGGAAATGGCGGAGCACACACGTCGCGCTGGTCATCTGGTGGTTCGTCTTCGTCGTCGGCGTGGTGCTGTGGTGGTTCCTGCCGCTGGTGCTGCTCGGCCAGTACAGCCTGCCGTTCCTCGACTACATCGAATCCGCGACCAACACCACGGCGCCGATGTCGTTGTTCGAGGTGCTGCGCGGCACGAACCAGTGGGTCGCCTACGTCGTGCAGGGCACGCCGTGGTGGCCGTCGGGCTGGGCGCTGATCGACAATCCCGTGCTGATGGCGGCCACCGGGCTGGTGGCCGCGGTGGGGCTGCTCGGCCTCGCGCGGCGTGGCCTGCCCGAACGGCGTTTCCTGGTGCTCGGCGTCCTGACCGGGCTGACGCTGCTGACCGTCGGCTATGTCGGGACGCTCGACAGCCCGCTGGCGGAACCGGTGCGGCATCTGCTCGACGGCCCGCTCGCGCCGTTGCGTAACGTGCACAAGTTCGAACCGGTGCTGCGACTGCCGTTGATGCTGGCGTTCGTCCACGGCATCACGAGCGCCGCGCCCGCGCCGCGCCGGAATCTGCGGCCCGCGCTGGGCGCCTTGCTGGTGGTGGCGATGGCCGCGCCGGTGTGGTTGCTGACGTTGCGGCCAGGACCGGGCTGGGACGAAGTGCCGGGATACTGGTACGACGCCATGGGCTACGTCGCCAAGACCGACGCGACGACACGTACCCTGCTGCTGCCCGCGACCGGGTTCGGCGAGTACGACTGGGGCCGCACGGTGGACGAACCTGCGCAGGCCATCGCGGACAGTCCGTGGGCGGTGCGCAATCATGTGCCGTTGGGCTCGGAGGGCAACACCCGCCTGATGGACTCGGTCGACGCCGCTTTGGCCGACGGCAGAGGGGATCCCGGGCTCGCGGAGTTGCTCGCGCGGTCGGGCTACCGGTTCCTGGTGCTGCGCGGCGACATCGACCGCGCCAAGGTCGGCGCGCCCGATTTCACGACGTTGCGCGCCGGGCTGGCCGGGTCGCCGGGGATCGAGAAGTCGGCCCAGTTCGGGCCGCTGGAGATCTTCGAGGTGAAACGGCCGGTGCCGCTCGTCACCGCGACTTCCGCGAAGGACGTCCCGACGGTGAGCGGCGGGCCGGAGAACCTGCTGCCGCTGATGAACTCCGGGCAGCTCGACCCCGGCACGCCGACGGTGCTGACCGGGGACGGTGGTTCGCCGACCGGGCCGCGGCTGGTCACCGACGGGCTGCGTCGCGCCGAACGCAACGTCGGCGGCGTGCGGGACAACCTGAGCCAGACCCTGACCGCCGGGGAATCCGCGCGGCAGCAACGAGCCGCGCTGGACGTCTTGCCGTTCCCCGGCGAGCAGCACCAGACCGTCGCCGCCTACCGGGGGATCCGTTCGGTCAACGCGTCGACGGCGGCTTCGTTCGCGGACGCGTTCGGCGGTTCGGACCCGAGCCATCAGCCGTTCGCCGCGCTGGACGGGGATCCACGCACCGCTTGGCATTCGTCGAGTTTCACCGGCCCGATCGGGGAATGGCTCGAAGTCGAGCTCGATACGCCGAGGCTGGTGAACTCGGTGGATCTCGCGATGGTCGACGACATCCGCGTCGGCTGGCCGCCGACCCGGATCCGGATCACCACGGACAACGGTTCCGTCGATCACCAGGTCGTCCGGGGCGCGGGGGCGCATACCTACCCGGCGCCCGCGGGGGTGACGCGCAAGGTGCGGATCACGTTGCTGTCGCTCGTGGTCGGCAGGCAGGACGGCAACGTCGGGATCTCGGAACTGACGATCCCCGGCGTCGACCCGCAACGCGCGCTCGAAGTCCCGGCCGACCTCGGCCCTGGTTCGGCGCCGGGCTTCGCGTTCACCAGGGGCGCGCAGCCGCGTTACGCGTGCGTGCCCGACGGAGGGCATGTCCGCTGCGATGCCAACGCGGGCCGCGACGGTGAAGAACCGGACGGAATCCGGCGGCTGTTCTCGACGACGTCGCCGAGCGCCTACGAGTTCGGCGGCACCGTGCTGCCCGCCGGCGGTGGCCGGTTCCCGGTGACCTTGCCCGGCGTGCAGGTGTCGGCGACTTCGCAACTGGGCGGGGATCCCTCGGCGAGCGGATTCGCCGCGGTGGACGGGAATCCCGCGACCACGTGGCTGCCCGACGTCACCGACCTGCGGCCGACGTTGACCCTGGATTGGGCGAAACCCCAGACGATCTCGGGAATCCGCGTCGCGGCCGACACCGGCGCGCCCGCGCGGTTGGAACTGACCACACCGACGTCGAGCCGCTCCGTCGAACTCGACGCTTCCGGCGCCGCGACCTTCGCCCCCTTGGACACCTCGCAGCTGAAGATCGCGTTCGCCGGTCTCGACGACGACCAGCGGACCCGGAACTCGCTGGGTATCGGGAGCCTGTCCCTGACCGGCGCCGAACTCCCCACCCCGGCAGCGGAATTCACGCTACCCTGCGGATCGGGCCCGAACGTCCGCCTGGACGGCCTCGACTACGACACGTCCGTGCGCGGCACCCTCGCCGATTTCGTCGCGCACCGGCCGCTGACGCTCTCCGCGTGTCCCGATTCGGCGGGCGGCGTCGACCTGACGGCGGGCGGACACGAACTGCGGACAGACCGGTCCGAGTCCTTTGTGGTCCAGGATCTCTGGCTGAAACCCGCCGGCCGGGCCGCTTCGCCCGCCGCGCATCGCGCCGTCACGGTGGAGTCCTGGGACGCGACGTCCCGATCGGTCACCGTGGCGGGCGGCGAGGAGTCCATTTTGGCCGTTCCGGAGAACGCGAACGCGGGCTGGGCCGCTTCGCTGAACGGGACTCCGCTGGTGAAGACGCGCGTCGACGGCTGGCAGCAGGCGTGGATCCTGCCCGCCGGCTCCGGTGGCGTCGTGCGGCTGGAGTTCACTCCGGACTGGAAGTACCGGTCGGGTCTGCTGATCGGCGCGGTCGCGATCCTGCTGGTGCTGATCGGTGCGCTCTGGCCTGCCCGTCGGCGACGTCTTCCGGTGGAGGCGGGCTCCGGGCGGGTGGTCCCGGTGGTCCTCATCGGACTGCTGGCCGTACTGGGCGGGATGCTGCCGATCGTGCTGCTGATCGCCGTCCTGCTCGCCCGCCAGTTCAGCGAACGCGCGCCGCGGTACCTCGCTGTCGGCGGCATGGTCGTGGGAACGCTCGTCGCGGTGGTGGGGCGGCTGCTGGGGCACGGTCAGGAGTGGGCCTACGGTCCGATGACCCAGGCTTCGCTGCTGCTGGCGGCGGCGGCGATGGTGGCGACTTGTGTGCCTTGGTTCGGTGGACGCGAGCCCGTGGGTGACTGAGCGTGAGGGGTGTGTGGAAATAGAGACGCTGAACGTCCCTATTTCCACACACCCCCGCTTCACCGGACCGGTCACGACATGAGTCCGCGTTTTCTGTCGGTGGGCTGGCTCAAGCTGATCATGTGCGTAGAGGGGAGTGGGCGCAGCACCCACTGATGACGAGCGGCCAGGCCGTGGTCGAGGCAAAGCGGCTCGAAGAGCTCGGTGTGCCCAGAAGAACGATCTGGCGCCGGTGTGAGCCCGGTGGTGTGTGGCGGATGTTGCTGCCAGGAGTCGTGCTGCTCGGGAACGGTGAGCCGACCGAAGAACAGCGGATCGAGGCCGGCCTGATTCATGCGCGTGAAAGTTCGATGCTCACCGGCGTGTCCGCGCTCAGGCGTTATGGCTTGAAAAAGTTGCCGGATTTCGGCGACGTGCATGTCCTCGTACCGGCCGGAAGAGCAATCGCCAGTACCGGGTTCGTCCATGTCGAACGGACGCGACGCCTGCCGGTACCGCGGATCAGAGCCGGTGTTCCCACCGCTCCCGTGCCGCGGGCGGTGATCGACGCGGCACGACGAACCCCCGAACTAGATCCGATCGTGGCGATGATGGCCGAAGCGGTGCAAGAGCGTCATTGCGTGCCGCGGGCGCTCGCCGTCGAGATCGACGAGCGGTCTCGATTCGACGCGAGACTGCTACGGGGACTGGCGCCGATTCTGGGCGGCGCGCACTCTGTCGCCGAGGCCGACGCGTGGAGCTTGTGGGCGCGTTCAGGGCTACCGGCGTTCCGCTGGAACGTGAAGGTCTTCGATGCGACAGGCCGGTTCGTCGCGAAGCCGGATGGTTGGTGCGACGAGGTCGGGTTCGCCTGGGAAGTCGATTCCCGCGGCTATCATTCCGGAGGTGATCAGTTCCGTGCGACCCTCGCGCGAAACGCGCGTTATGCCGCGGCAGGGATCGTCGTTCTCCAAACCTTGCCGTCCCGTATCCGTACCGAACCGAATCTGGTCCTGGACGAGCTCAGAGCAGCGTTTCGCAGTGCTCAGCGGCGTCCACGACCCGACGTGCACATCGGATGAGCCGGTCAAGCGCGACGCGACCGCAACTCCAGGACGGCACCGGACAGTGCCAGACCCCCGGCGCAGCAGGCAGCGACGGTCACCACCTGAACAGCCGACGAGTGCAGCCAAGCGGTCACCAGCACCGTTTCCACCACGACGGTCGTCCACATCAGCACGGTCACCCGCCGGTCACCGGCGGCGAGGCGCGAGAACAGCAGGATCTGCACCAGTGCGAGCATCGAGCCGGCGAGGGCGAACGGCCAGACCGGCATGGTGCTGGCGGCGTAGCCGGAGCCGCCGATGAAGGAGAGCAGGCGTGGGCCGGCGACCACCGAGACGAGGAGCACGACGGCGTCGAGGGCGGCGCAGACGGCCAGGGCGGCGGGCAGGATGCGGCGGCGGTCGTCGCCGTTCGCGAAGCGGGGGAGGACCAGGACGCCGACGGCTTGGGGGAGCCAGTAGGCGATCTTCGTGACGATCGCGCCGAGTGCGTATTCGCCGGCTTCGGTCGCGGGGAGGGTGTGGCGCGCCAGCACCAGGTCGAGGTTCACCAGCAGGACCAGCGCCAGCATCGCCTGCGCCGCGTGCAGGACTTCGCCCGCGTGCCAGCCCGCCTTCCGCGGTCGCTGCCGTCCACAGAGGACCCAGCCGCAGAAGATCACCAGGTACGAGCCGATCGCGGTGCCTGCCAGGGCGCCGGTGGCGTCACCGCCGATCAGCAGGCCGACCAGCGAGCCGCCGACCTTCCCAGCCCCTTCGAGCGCCATGAGTCCGGCCAGGAGGGCGAAGCGGCCGCTGCCCTGCAAAAGGCCGTGGAAGAGGCCGAGCAGCGTCAGCGGGCCGAGTGTGACGGCGAGCAGCAGCGCGGGCACCACGGAATCCAGGTGCAGCACGAAGACCAGCACCGGCGCCAGGAGCAGGCCGATGGTCGCCACGATGGCACTCGTCGTGAGGCCGAGCGCGAGGAGTGTCCCACTGTCCCGCGGTTTGCGGGCGACCCGCAGCGCGACGACGGTTTGCAGACCCATCGCGGGGACGACGCCGATCACCAGCACCGCCAGCAGCGAGCTCAGCTCGCCGAACGCACTCGGCGCGAGCAGCCGGGCGGCGATGATGCTCAGCGCGTAGGCGCCGGCGTTGTTGGCCGCCAGCGCGAGCGAGACGAGGATCGCCGCGACACGCTTGTCGGTCCTGGTCTCTTCGACCTCGACGTCTACGCTCAACGGTGCTCCCATTACCGGCGAGTAATCGGGCGACCATAACCGCGATCGAGGCGGAAAGGGAAGAGCAGTTGGACGCACGGCGCGAACGTCTCGCCTTGGCCGCGGTGTCGGCCGGGCTGGCGTCGCTGGTGTTCCTGCCCGTGCTCGGACGCGGTTTCGTCCTGAGTTACGACATGGTGTTCGCCCAGCGTCAGTCGCTGATCCCGGACGCGCTCGGGCTCGGCTCCGCCCTGCCGCGATCGGTTCCCGCCGACGCCGTGATCGCGCTCGCGACAGCGGTCGTTCCCGGCGACGTCGTCCAGAAAATCGTTTTGCTGCTCTCGCTGTTCCTTGCGGCATACGGTGCAGGGCGGCTGGTCCCGACGGAGCAACTCGGTACGCGGATCGTCGCGGCCACCGGTTACGCGTGGACGGCCTATTTCGCGGAGCGCCTGTTCATCGGGCATTGGCCGCTCCTGCTCACCTACGCCTGCCTCCCGTGGATCGTGCGCGCCGCGCTTTCGCTGCGCCGGAACGAACCGAGGGCGCTCGCAGGGCTGATGCTCGCCTGTGCCCCCGCGGTGCTCACGCCACCCGGCGGCGTGCTGGCCGCGCTCACCGCGATCGCGCTGGCCGGACCGCGAAAACTCGGCCATACCCTCGGTCTCGCTGTCGTGCTCAACCTTCCGTGGCTCGTCCCGACCCTCCTGCACGACGGTGGCACGCTGTCCGATCCCGCCGGAGTGGCCGCCTTCAGTGCCCGCGCGGAAAGCTGGGGCCCGGCGATCCTGAGCGTGCTGGGGCTCGGCGGGATCTGGAACGGTGACGTCGTCCCCGGCAGCCGGGGCGCGCCGATAACCCCGGTGCTGATCCTCGTCACGGTCGCCGTGGCGCTGGCCGGGCTCCGCCCCCTCGCGCGAAAGTGGGGGACACCGCCGGCGAGAGCGTTGCTGTTGCTGGGAGTTCTCGGTGTCGTGCTCGCCGCGCTGGCGACACTGCCGTTCGGCGAGCCTGTGCTCTCCTGGGCGATGGGACACGTCCCCGGCGCGGGACTGCTGCGGGACGCGCAGAAATGGGTGGCCTGGTGGGCGCTTCCGGTCGCGCTCGGGTTCGCGCTGGCGGTCGAAGCCGCCGCCGCGCGCCTGCGGACCGGGGCGGCGCGTGGGGCGCTCGTCGTGGCCGCCGGGCTCTTTCCCTTGCTCACCATGCCCGATCTCGCCTGGGGCGGCTGGGGAAGGCTCGAAGCGGTGCGCTACCCGGATGACTGGAACGCCGTCCATCGGGTGCTCGCCGAAGACGACCGGCCCGGCGACGTCGTCACGCTACCGCTGTCCACGTTTCGGAGTTTCGCCTGGAACGACCACCGGACACAGCTGGATCCGGCGCCGCGGGCACTGCCCGAGACCGTCCTCGTCGACGACACACTGCGCGTCGGCGGCGAGGAGATCTCCGGCGAGGATTCCAGAATGGACCGTGTCCGTGCCGCGCGGTCGGCGGAAGACCTGTCAGCGGCGGGAATCGGCTGGATCCTGGTCGAACACGGGACGCCGGGCCGGGTCGACCCGCGGTTGCTGACCGGCGCGGAACCGGTGTGGTCCGGTGACTGGCTCACGCTTCACCGCACTCCCGGTGAGCCCGTCGTGACCGGGGCGCGATCACCGATCCCCGTGGCGCTGGCAAACGGAGTAGCGCTGTTATCGATCGCGGCCGCACTGTTGTGCCTTAAGTTACCGGTGCGTACATTGAGCCGACGCAGGAATTCCCTGTCTCGGAAGGAGTAGGTCTTGGGCACCCTCATCGGCGCGGCAGCCGCCGTCATCATCGGGCTCGCGACGGCCGCGGGCGGGAGTTACGCGCTGACGAACACCGCGGATCCGGACGCCGCACCTCAGGTGCAGGCGAAGATCAAGGAGCAGTTCAACCCGAACTCGAGCCCCGAGCACGTTATTTACGGCAACCGCTGAGCCGGTGTCCGAGCTCGCTTCCGACCACGCCGGCCGGGTCGTCGGGCTCTACGGCGACCCCACCGTTTCCTGGAGCATCCTCCTGGAAGCGAGACTGTCTTCGGTGCTGACGCCGGAAAAGGCGCGCATGCGGCTCGCGGTCGCGGTCGAGGAACGGCCGTGGCTCGGCGCCGCTCCCGAAGTCGTGGCCGTTTCCGGCGAAGAACTTCCGGCGATCCGCGATCGGTTCGCCGAGACCTCGTACGAACGCGGTGCGCCCTTGATCCGGGTCGCGGTCGGCGTCGACGAGCCCGTCGTGCTGATCGCCGCGCATCACGGCGCCCTCGACGGTCTCGGCCTGCTCGCCGTTCTCGGGCTGGCCCTGGACATCCCGATCTCGTCCGCCGCCAAGGGAATCGGCGCACGCACGGCCGATCGGTCCTTTCTCGTGTCCGCCTTCCAGCGCCTCGCGGAAGCACTTTTCGCGCCTCCGGCGAGAATCACCCCGGAACGGGCGGAAAGTCGCTCAGGAGACGTGTTCAGTGCGAGGATTCTCCCTCGCTCGCGATTCGGATCCTCCGCCTTCGCGGCGGCCGCCGCCAAGCTGACCGAGACGTGGAACGCCCGGCACGGCGAGGAGGCCGTCAGGGTGGTGGCCGCGGTCGGCGCGTCCTGGCGAAGCGGAGCCGCGCCCGAACCCTTGCACGACAGCGCGTTCTTCCGGTTGCGGCTCGGCGGAAAACCCACGGTCGCCGAAGTGGGTGCGCTGCTGGCCGCGCAGCCGCCGGAACCCGATTTTCCCGCCCGCAGCAGCAGGATCGCCCGGCTGGGCACCCGTCTGCTGGCGAGCAGGCTCGGTTCGACCTACCTGGTTTCCAATCTCGGCGTCGTTTCAGCGGCGGACGCGGTCACGTCGATCGCGTTCTATCCCGCCGCCAGCGGCCGCTCAGGCGTGGCGTTCGGTGCGGTGACCGTCGGCGAGACGAGCACCGTCACCGTGCGCGCACGCCGCAAGGACTTCGACGACGCCGCCACGGCCGACCTGGCCGACGGGATCGTGGAAGCCTTGCGGCGTCAGTGTCTGTAGGTGAATCCGCCGGTGATTCGACACAGCGGGTTCACGCCTATGGTCACTTTCCGGACAAGACCTCAGCTCCGCCGGCAGGCGTCAGGACCCTGGGGTGGGGGATGGTCACCCCGGCCACGTCGCGCACGAGTGATTCGAAGCGGTTCACGCTGTGTTCCCAGTCGAACAGGCTCGCCCACGTGATGCCTGCCTTGCCCATCTCGGTCCGCCGTACCCGGTCGGCGAGCAGCCCGTCCACCTGTGCGGTGAAATCGGCGAAGTCGTCGGCCAGCAGCCCGGTCTTGCCCTCCACGATGGATTCGGCCACCCCGCCCGCCGCCCGGTAGGCCACCGAGGGCACGCCGTGCGCGGCGGCCTCCATGATGACGATTCCCCAGCCTTCCTTGACCGACGGGCAGAGGTGCAGCCAGGACCGTTCCAGGATCTCGTGCTTCTCGTCCTCGTCCACCCAGCCGTGCAGCCGCACGCGGTCTTCGACGCCCCGGTCGCGGGCGTGTTTGCGCAAGACCTCTTCCCACGGTCCCTGGCCCACGATCTCCAGCTTCAGCGTCGGCCAGCGCCGGCTCAGTTCCGCGACGACGTCGATCGCGTGCTCGATCCGCTTGTGCGGTACCAGCCTGCTGACCGCGACCAGCGTCGGCTCGGTCTCGCGGACGGCCTTGCCGCGCGGGGGAGTGTCCAACCCGTTCGGTACCACGGTGATCCGCGAGCCTTCGATACCGAGTCCGGCCAGTTCGCCCTTGGTGATCTCGGAAACCGTGACGTAGCGGCAGTGCCGGAACAGCCACGGCGCCAGCCGCGACTCGATCCACCAGCCGATACGGCCCAGCGTCTCGCCGAGCGCGCTGATCCACTGTTCCTTGTGGACGTGGTGCACCAGCACGAGAACCGGGCAGCCGGCGACGAGCCTGGCGAAGAACGGCATCCCGTTTTGGACGTCGACGACGAGGTCGGCGTGCGCCTTACGGATCGCCCGGAGCGCATGGAGGTAGACACCGAACTTGTTGCCACGGCGGCGATAGCGGACACCGTCGCGCCATTCCCCGGCGTTCGCGCCCGGGTACGCGGCGCACTGGATCTCGACCCGGTATCCGGCTTTGGCGAGTCCTTCGGCCATCCGCTCGACGTACCGCTCGGAGCCGCCGCCCTCCGGATGCCCGGTGTCGCGCCAGTTGACGAGCAGCACACGTGGCCTTTCCATCGTGGTTCTCCCAACCTGTTAGCGACAATGCTAGGTTACCGGTGCGTACACGGTAGAGGAATCATTCTCGGAAAGCGATGGTTCGATGGTCGGTAATCGGTCGGTGACCCCAGCAACGATGCCTCATCGCGCCACTTTGCGCAGATCGGTGACGTTGTTCCGGGCCTTTCTCACCGAACAGACGGATCCGGACGGTTTCTACTCGGTGCTCGCCGGTGACTCGGTCCGTCAATTGGCGCGGCACACTCCGTTGAACGGACGGACCATCGTCGACGTCGGTGGCGGGCCCGGCTATTTCTCCGATGCGTTTCGTGCCGCCGGAGCCACGTACCTCGGCATAGATCCCGACGTCGGAGAGCTGACGGCGCGCGGAGAGGCAGGTGAGAACATGGTCCGCGGCAGCGGGACGAATCTGCCGGTGCGCACCGCGTCCGTGGACGTCTGCTATTCGTCGAACGTCCTCGAACACGTTTCCGAACCCGAGGTCATGCTGGCCGAGATGTGCCGGGTGACCAAACCCGGCGGCACGATTTTCGCCTCGTTCACGCCGTGGTATTCGCCGTGGGGTGGTCACGAGACGGCGCCGTGGCATTTCCTCGGCGGCCACTACGCCCGGCGGCGTTATCTCGAAAAGAACGGCAAGGAGCCGAAGAACAAATTCGGGGAGAGCCTTTTCGCCTTTTCCGCCGGCGCGGCCATCCGGTGGGGGAAGGCCGCGCCGCTCGCCGATCTCCAGGAGGTGTACCCGCGCTATCACCCCTCCTGGGCCCAGTGGATCGCGCACGTCCCCGGGATCCGGGAAGTCGCGTCGTGGAATCTGGTGATGGTGCTGCGCAAGCGTCAGTGACGTGAGGGTGCGGGGCGGCGCTTCACCAGCAGGAAGACCCCAAGCGCGAGGAAGGCCGCGCCGCCGATCCCGAGCACGATCGGCCCGGTGCTCCCGATGAAGTCCAGCTTGCCCTTGTTCTCGTCCACCTGCTTGACCATCGCGTCGACCGTCGCGTCGGTGAAGGCAAGCTTGCCGTCGAAGACCACCGTGGGCGTGGGATTCGCGGCCGACCGCAGTTCCTGGTGCGACCGCTGTTCCTGCTTGACCTGGATCCCCGTCACCGGCTCGATCCAGCTCGTGATGGTGCCCTGGTAGAACTGGCCCGCCTCGACGGAGTCGCCGGCGGCGCCGATGAGCGAGCCCGGCACCTTCTTGGTCGAGATCTTCGTGTCGGGGATCTCCTGGACGAACTTGTAGACCTCGACGCCCTTGATGTCCTCGACACCCTTGAAGCGGGCCTGGACGGGGCGGCCGGTGTTGTCGTCGTAGACCTGGTAATCCTTCTGTTCGGTGCCGAAGGGGAACTTGAAGTTCAGGCCGGGCTGCGGCTTGTACTCCTGGACCTCCTCGGGCTTCTCGCCCTCTTTTTCGGGCTTCTCCTTGAGTTTGGTGACGAAGCTGCTGTTGGCCGAGCACTTCGCCTCCTGGTCACCGCCCGGCGGGAGGTACCCCTCCGCGGTGCGGCGGTCGAAGCAGACCTGGCGTTTGCTCGCGCTGACCACGGTCTGGTCGCTGGTGTCGACGACCGAGACGGCCATCAGCCACACGGCGACGTCCGTGCCCTCCCGCATCTCCGGCGGCGCGAAGTTCGCCACCACGCGGGCGGTCGCCTTCAGCTTGGCGTCGTCACGGATCTCCGTGACGGTCTTGCCGCCTTCGGTCTTCACCGCGAGCACCTTGGACGCGGTGCCTTCGAGGACCGACGTCGATTCCTGGTTCAGCGGCACCTTGGCGAGCTCGGGCTTCACGTAGGTCGGCAGCAACACCGCGCCGGCGACGGCGAACACCCCTAGTGCCAAGAAGATCAGGCTCAACGCTCGACGCAACGGTCCTCCTGGTGAGACCACGGAAAAATCCACATTACCCATCGGTAATCAGTCGCCAGATACTGGCTCCTGGGCCGGTCAGCGTCAAAGGTGTGACCGGCGGTCACAGGCACCGCGTGCGACCGGAAGGCGGTACGCGCGCCGCCATTCGGCGCAGGCAGCCAAACATGTTTGTTCCCGGGAACAACGTGAGCGGGACCACCATCGGACGACTTCCGGTGCGTGGAAAGGAACTCTGTGCCGCAGGACCTGGACGATCCCCGCGCGCTGGACATCGGCGCCTACTCGGATTCGATCACCGACATCGAGCTCCGCGACGCGGTCGCCGACGTCGCCGCGCTGCTTTCGTTGCACGGCAACGTGATCCGTGATCTCGACGCCAGGAGATCACGGTGGCGCCCCGGGCGGCGGTCCCCGCATCCCGACATCGTCCTGTCCGCGGCCGGCAGACGTCCACAGTGGACGAGATCGGCGAACCCCGAGGTGACCCTGCCGGTCGCCACGACCGCGCGCGGCCGGACCCTCGCGGTGCGGCTCACCGCGCGGCCCGGTCTTGGGCACACGCTGCTGGATCTCGCGAGGATCATCGACGCCGACATGGCGCCGGAGAGAAGGAGCTAGGCGTCCGCCAGCCGGACCGCCTCCAGCGCGACGTAGAGCTCGCCGACGTCGACCGGGTCGGACAGGTCGCGCCGGGTCAGTTCCTGCACCCGGCGCAGCCGGTACCGGACCGTGTTCGGATGGACGATCAGCCGGTCCGCGGCCTCCTTGGCCGAGCCGTGCCCGGCGAACCACGCGACCAGCGTGTCGAGCAGGACCTGCCGTTCCGGCTTGGGCAGCACCAGGAGCCCGGCCAGCACCGAGCGCAGGACGTCCCGCGACATCTCCGGCGCGCTCGCGACCAGCGTGGTGACCGGGGAGTCGCCGAAGACGGCGACGCCGGCGGCACCGGTGGTCAGTGAGCGGCGGGCGATCCGGGCGCGGTGTACCGCGTCCGGTATCTCGAGGAATCCGTTGAAAGGTCTGCTCATCCCCGCCGCCAGCGGCAGGGTGCCCAGTACGTCGCGCAGCCGCCGGACGTCCTCGACGCGGTCGATCACGACCAGGCCGACCCCGGCGCCGGGCCGCCAGGCCGACTTCCAGCGCCGGGCTCGCAGCAGGGCTTCGACGCCGGGCGGCTCGTCCGGTTCGATGGATTCGGTCACGACGGCGACGAAGGTGCCCGACGCCGGGAGGTCGAGTTCCTTGGCGGCGTTCTCGAGCTCGGCCTGGGTGGCGAACCGGCCCTGCAGCAGGCCGTCCAGCAGGGCGAGCTTCTCCTGGGAGAGTTCGGCGGCGACCTCGCTGTACGCGGTGGTCAGCGCGTCGGAGTAGAGGTCGATGGTCTTCCACACGTTGGAGTTGATCTCCACCGTGCGGGCGGGGTTGATGAAGCCGGGGCCGGCCAGCTCCAGCAGACGCTCGTAGACGAAGATCCCGCCGATCCGGAACGCGCGGAGTACGGACGGCAGCGGGATACCCTGCCTGGCCTGGGCCAGCCCGGTCTTGCGGGCCGCGTCGAGCGGGAGTCCCCGCCCCTCGACGAGCGCGGTCAGCGCCCGTTCGAGATTCGCGCGGCAGACCTTGCGCAACTCGTCCGGCGCGGTGCTGTCCACCTGGTGATAGAACTCGTCCTCGTCGCTGAGGAGCTGGGCGAGCCGATCACTGAATTCGGGCAGCCGGGTGAGCATCGCCTGCATGAGCACACGCTGCTCCCGGGGTGCGGGAGTAGCGAGAGCTTCGGTGCCCATCCGTCAACTCTAACCCGATCGAGTGGCCGCTTTTTATCACGATGCGACGAAAGGGCGGTTTCACGAGCTGAGTGCCGTTGACAACCTGCGGAGTGTGTCGCGGGCTTGCCGCAGCTCATCGGGGGTGACACCGCTGTCGTCGAGCACGGCGCGACGCCGTGATTCACTCGCGTCCCACAGGCGCTCCAGCAACCGTGTGCCCTCGGGCGTGATGGCGTACAGGGGCGAGCGGCGATGGGCGGGATTCGGCTCCGCGCGAAGCTGGCCCGCCTCGGTGAGGTCGTCCGCGACGCGTTGCACGGCTTGGCGGACCTGTCCGAGTCGCCGCGCTATGGCGGGGACGGCGAGCGGTTCCTCGGACACCGTGCTGAGCACGTGCCAGCGTGCGACCGTGGTGCCCAGTCCGCTGGCCTCCCGCTCGCTGATCCGGCGGCTCAGGCCCGCCACTTCGTAGACGTCGGCGATCAGCAGCCGGTAGTCGTGGACGAAGTCGGTCATGTTTGACAGCATACTGTCAAATTGTCATCCTGGCCCGTATGGACGTCACGGAACGGATCGCCGCCGTCTTCACCGCCAAGGGGCCGCGTCCCGAACTCGCCGGACGGCTGGGCGTGTTCGAGCCGCTGATCGGCAGCTGGGATCTCGTGGTGCACAACTACGCCGAGGACGGGAGTGTCCGAACCGTCGACGGTGAATGGCATTTCGGCTGGGCGCTCGACGGCCGTGCGCTGGCCGACGTGTGGATCAGTCCCGCCCGGGCGAGCAGGGGCGACGGGATGGACGGGGAGTGGGGGATGAGCCTGCGCTTCTACGACGAGAAGATCGGCGCGTTCCGGTCGACCTGGCTCGGCCCCGGCAAGGGCTGGGTGATCCCGTTCCTCGGGAAGCCGACGGAGGACGGCTTCGAGATCGAAGCCGACACCGACGGTGTCCGGCGCCGGTGGATCTTCTCCGAGCTGACCGGCGAGAGGTTCTCCTGGCGGGCGGAGGAAACGCTGCCGGACGAGGACCCCTTCGTCCGGCAGCGTTTCGAGGCCACTCGCGCGCTCAGTGGTTGATCTTGAACCACGGCTGCGACCAGCCGAGATAGGTGTAGTTCCACGCGTTCTTGATCTCCGAGATCGTGGTCTCGGTGAAGCTGCCTGGACCGTGGATGTCGTTCGACAGGAACTTGCCACCGCCGATGGAGATCATCGTGTGCCCGGTGCCGCCGTTGCTGAAGAACGCGAGCCCGCCCGCGGGGACCTGGGTGTCACCGGGGTGCTTGTACGAACCCGGGATCTGGGTCCAGTGCACATAGGCGGTTTCCGAACCGCTCGCGGTCCAGCCGTAGGCCCACGCGTTGATCCGGTCGCACCAGCGGTAGTAGTCGGGATCGTTGTTCGTGTGCACGTGCGCCTTCGCCCAAGCGACGGCTTCGGCGCAGGTCCGCGGGTTGCCGGTGCCCGCGGTGGAGCAGGAAAGGGTGCTGCCGGCGCAGTCCGGGGCGACGCGGCCGTCCGAACCGGTGTAGACGTAGGCGTCACTGATGTAGCCGCCCTTCGACGGCACGTAGTCCCAGATGTCGGTGGTGCCGTACTTCCCGGTCACGGTCGAGCCGTTCGTCTGGCAGTCGATCGTGACGGCGGTGCCGCTCGCGACGGTGCCGACCGAACTCGCGCTGGTGCTCGGGCTCGACCGCACGGTCACCGCCACCCCGGAGTCGGTGTTCACCGTGCCCGTCGCCGCGAGCGCCTCGCCCGCGCCGCCGAGCATGATCGCCCCGGCCAGGGCGATCGTGCCCACCGCGCCCCTGGCGATCCTCGATCGGATCTTCATCTCTGTCCTCCAGTGGTTTCCCCGAATAGGGGGACAGGATGGCGGATCCCCGTACAAGGCGCGTACAAGAAATCAACCGTCCGAAGTGGACGGTTCTATACCGGGACGAGCTCCGGTTCGGCGGCCTGTTCGATGATTGGGACATCATTCGCGTAACGGGCGTTCCGCTCGGTGAGCAGTGTCCGAAGCCGCGCGAGCGCGCGGAACTGGGCCGCGCGGACCGCTCCCGCGCTCGGCAGGCCGAGCCGTTCGGCCGTCTCCTCGGCCGAAAGCCCGAACACGAACCGGAGCGCCAGCACCTGCCGGTGCGGCATCGGCAATCTCGCCAGCAGGACACCGGCCTGCAGCCGGTGTTCCAGGCGTTCGATCTCGTCCGGGTCGCGGCGGGTCCAGAGTGGCAGCCCGTCGCCGATCTCCGGGACGGAGGCGACCGGTTCGCGGGAACGGCGCCGGTGCAGATCGGCCACTTTGTGCCCGGCGATCCCGAGGGCGAACGCGAGGAACCGGTCCGGGCGGTACCGGTAGCGGGGCAAGGCGATCAGGACCGCCTGCAGTACCTCCTGTGCGCAGTCCTGTGCGTCGCAAGCGCCCGTTCCAGCGCTCCCGAGCCTGCTCGCGCAGTAGCGGAACACGTGTGGGCAAAGGAAACGGGTCAACTCCTGGATCGCGTCCGGATCACCGGCCACGGCCGCCCGGACCACTCTGCTGTCCGGGTTGGGCAGTCGCCCCGCCGTGGCGGCGGCACGGGAGTCCGCGGGGACCGTCGATGGCGCTACCTCGTCCAAGTCTGCACTCCTGGTTCAGGGGAACTGGCCGCCAAGGTGCGCCCGTCATCGGGGACTGGGACTTCGTGCGCGGTGGTCCAGCTTGCCGCTCCCCGAGAGGGATGTCCACACGACGGGCCGGAAGTCATCCGAACCGCGCAATGTCTACTGTGGACACTGGTCGCGCGCCACCTTGAAGCAGGACAGTACTGGGGGATAGGCGGTGGTATCGGTGCTGAGGAGATCCGACGTCCAGACCAGGCAATGCGCGAGAACCCGGATCCGCCGGTCGAGATCGGCGTTCTCGCAGGCCTCGTCGATCTGGTCGGCGCAGGTGACCCGGTCGTCGCGGACACTGGCGGCGATGGCGCGGACGATCGCGGCCACGCCGGGATCGAGCCGGTCCGGCCGGACCGCCATACCCGCGTGATCCCGCAGTCGCAGGGTGAACGGTTCACCGATCCGCAGCGACCGGCGGCGATCCTTGGCCGCCAAGGAGAACGTGTCGACCAGTCGTCCGACGACGTCGCCGAACGCCGGTGCGCGCCGGGTGGAGGAAGCGATGGACACCAGCGCGGTGGCGAGCCGGTCGGCTTCACCCGATCTGGTGAGCGAAAGGAGATCGCGGGCGACGGTGTGCGCGCGTTTGGCAGTGGGTGTCATGTCGGGCCCCTCATTCGTCGTGCCGATTCCCGTTACCCCGCGGTGCGAGCGCTAAACCCGAAGGCCCGCCGGATTGGCGCGGGTGGAGGTGCGGGTTGCGCCGTTCGGCTCACGTCGCGGGTTCTGTAACGGTGAGAGACCGGGTGACATCGCCTGGTGCGACCGGTCGTCGGCGGGCGGAGGGCCATGCTGTCGAGTCTTCTTCCCGGGCTGCGGGAGCTCCGGGCACCGCTCGCCGCGGGATACGTCTGGCTTCTCGGCCTCTGGCTCGCCCCGCGGCCGGGCCTGCCTCCATCGGCTCAGGCTTCCGGCGTCTACCGGGACCTGCTGGACCTCGGGTCCTGGGCGGGAAAGGCCGCGGTCTTCGCGGCCGCCACTTTCGCCGCCTACCTTCTCGGCACCCTGTCGCTCGCTGTCACGCACTGGCTGGACACCGTCGTGACCCCGCTGTTCCGCGCGTCGAGACTCCGGAGCATCGCCTGGCTGGAGCCCAAGTATCGCGGCAGGCGCCGAATCCTGCGCGCCCTGCGGGCCGTGGTCAACAAGCTGTCCGACCGGTTCCTCACGGACGAGGACTTCCGCGACAAGGTGCTGACCCACATCCGAGGTCTCCAGGAGTTCGCCAGCACCGTCCTGGCCTGGCGAGTGTGTCCGTGGTGCCTGACCGCCCTGATCGTGCCCGTAAGCTCCTTTACCTCGGCGCGTCGTCGTGGGCGGCGGCCGAGCAGAATCTCGCGGTCGCGCCCGCCGCGGAACGGGGCGAAAGCCCGGCACTCGAACGGCTCAAGTCAGCCGACGTGGAGTTCGTCCCTTCGAAGAGCTGATGGTGGGACGGGTCGTGCCCGGCTACTACGCCGGTTACCCCAACGCTCGGGCGCGGATGGAGACGCAAGGACGGATCGCGACCGTCGCGCCGAGCAGGTCCATGCCGGAACCGAAGTTCCAGCGACCGTCCACAAGGGACACCCTTCTTTGAATCCAGTGCCCGGTTTGAGGCATTCGCGTGGGTTCGCGAGGGGGTCGTGAGTGATAAAGGCGGTTCTAACCGTCTGTCCTGTTTCAGGACCTCACGGACAGTTGTGTTTCAGTACTTGTCGGACAGTTCTGGGTTGGTCAGTGGTCGGTAGCGTACTGATCTGTTGAGGGTGAGCCGGCGGGCGACTGTGTCGTTGATCATGATGGCGACGCGGTCGCCCTGCCAGAAGACGGTGTCGGCCTAGCACGATGGAACAGCCGGGGAAGGCGATGACCCCGGTGCTGGAGACGGCGCGCTGGGTGGTTCCGCTGGGAGCTGTGGAACCTTCGAGTGGAGTGGCTTTGGGGCTGGCGTCGTAGCGTTGCCGCGGGGTGTGGCCGTCGAGGCTCTGGTGTCTCCGGTTGCTGTAGATCAGGCGGTAATCGTCGAGAAGGTGTTGCAGAGCGGCCAGGTTCTCGGCTGGTGGCCGGGCGGCGAGCCATTTCTGCAGGCTCGATCTGGCCGCGATCGCGCAGGATCCGGTAGATCGACGACCGCGAGGGCGGCGGGACCATCAGGCGAACCCGACGGTCCCCTCGGCCTGGAACCGCGCCACGTTGATCTTCTCGCCCGCGGCGGCCTTGACGATCGCGGCGACAAACCCTGCTCTGCCCATCGCCGCATGATCACCACACAACCCCCTCACCGCTCACGACCCTTTGTGGACACTGGCGGCGCGTCGCCTCTGCCTGGGAGGCGGCCCTAGCGCGTGAGCAGGTCCCGCAGCGCCTTCACCACCTCCGCCGGTGATTCCTCGGCCATGAAGTGCCCCGACGTGACCGTCCGGTGGTCCAAGTCGGTCGCCCACGCCTGCCAGAGCGCGACGGCGTCGTAGCCCAGTGCGGCGCCCCAATCCTGCTGGAGCACGGTGAGCGGCATCGTGAGCCGGTTGCCCGCCGCGCGGTCCGCCTGGTCGTGCTCGACGTCGATGCCGGCCGACGCGCGGTAGTCGGCGACGATCGAGGTCACCGCGTTCCGTGACGCCTCCAGGTACGCGGCCCGGACGTCGGCCGGGATCGCGTCGCCGCGCTGGGTCCACGCGTCGAGGAAGTGACCGAAGAACGCGTCGGGAGCGGCGCCGATCAGCTGTTCGGGCAGTCCGGGCGGCTGGGCCATCAGGTAGAGGTGGAAGCCGACCGCGGCGGTGGTGCCGTGCAGGACGTCCCACATGTCCAGCGTCGGCAGCACGTCGAGGATCGCGAGATGGCTCACCTTGTCCGGGTGGTCGAGGCCGGCGCGCAGCGCCACCAGCGCGCCCCGATCGTGCCCGGCGAGGGCGAATCGGTCGTGACCGAAGGCCTTCGCGACGGCGACGACATCGTCCGCCATCGACCGCTTCGAGTAAGTCTCGCCGGTGTCGGCGGGCTTGTCGCTTTCGCCGTATCCTCGCAGGTCAAGGCAGAGGACGGTGTGGTCGGCCGCCAGATCGGCCGCGACGTGCCGCCACATGAGATGGGTCTCGGGGAAACCGTGCAACAGCACGATCGGGCTGCCCGTCCCGGCGACGGCGACGTTGACCGCTACGCCGTCCGCGACGGGCACACGCTGGTAGTCGAATCCGGTGATGCGCATGGGTACCTTCCTGGTCGTTCCGTGACGATCGCCAGCGTGCCCGGTCCGAATCAGCACCCGGTCAGCGGCGACCGAGCGGCCGGGGCACGATGATCACCGTCGGTGCAGCGAGGAGGTGACGATGCGGTTCGGGGTGCTCGGTCCGCTCGTGGCCGAGGACGCGCGGGGCGAAGCCGGGCTCAAGGGCCCGCGGCACCGCGCGGTGCTGGCCAGGCTGCTGATCGCCCGTGGCCGGGTCGTGCCGGTGGAACGCCTGGTCGACGACCTGTGGGAACGCCCGCCCGAGGGCGCGGTCGGCGCCGTCCAGACGTTCGTCGGTGCCCTGCGCCGCGCCCTCGAGCCGGATCGCGCGCCTCGTGAGCCCGCGCGGCTGCTCGTCACGGTCGCCCGCGGCTACGCCCTGCGCGCCGATTCCGTCGACGCGTGGGAATTCGAGACCGCCGTCGCAGCGGCCCGTGAACTGCTCGACGCCCGGCGGCCGGACGCGGCACTGTCGCAAGTGGACACCGCCCTCGCGCTCTGGCGCGGCCCCGCGTACGCCGAATTCGCCGAGGAGGGCTGGGCCGTCGGCGAAGTCTCCCGCTTGACCGAACTCCGTTCGCTGGCGGGAGAACTCCGTGCCGAAGCGCTCCTCGCGCTCGGGCGCGCCGCCGAGGCGATCCCGTGGCTGGAAGGGCTGGTGCGTGCGCATCCGCTGAGGGAGAACGGTTCCCGGCTTCTGGCGCTCGCGCTCTATCGCGCCGGGAGGCAGGGTGACGCGCTGGCGGTGTTGCGCACGGCGCGCGAACACCTCGCCGACGAACTCGGCATCGATCCCGGCGCCGGCCTGCGGGAACTGGAGGCCGACATCCTCGCGCAAGCGCCTCGGCTGGAGCCGTCCGCGCCCAAGATCGCCGAGCGGCCATTGGTCGGGCGCGACGCGGAGCTGGCCGAGCTCGAAGAAGCCGTGACGCGGTCTCGGCTGGTGCTCGTCTCCGGCGACGCCGGGGTGGGGAAGACCGCGCTCGCCGAAGCGTTCTCCGCACGTCTCGCCGCGCGAGGCTGGACCACGGCGTGGGGAAGCGATCCCGACGACGAGGGCGCGCCGCCCGCCTACGCCTGGACCCGGATCCTGACCACGCTCGCCGACGCCGGGTACGGCCCGGCGCCGACGGCGGAGCCGGGGACCGAAGACCCACTGGCCGCGCGCTGGCGGTGGCATCGCGCCGTCGCGGCTCATCTGTCCGCTGCCGCGCCGCTCCTGCTCGTCCTCGACGATCTGCACTGGGCGGGCGAAGAGACCTTGGCGCTGCTGACCTCGGTGCTGGCCGAACCGGTGTCGATCATCGCGACCTATCGCGGCACCGACCCGCCCGCCCGGCTGACGGACTTCCTCGCCAGGGCCGCTCGCCACGAGCCGACGCGGATCTATCTCGGCGGCTTGCCCGAGACCGAGGTCGTCGGCCTGGTCCGTGCCACGACCGGAGAAGAGATCGATCCGGACACCGCCGCGGTGCTCCATCGGCGCACCGGTGGGAACGCGTTCTTCGTCCGTGAACTCGCCCGCCTGCTGGCCACCGAAGGCGCGGCCGCCCTGGACGCGGTGCCGCCGGGCGTCCGCGACGTCGTCCGCCACCGGGTGGACGCGCTGCCGGACGACGTCCGCGGCGTGGTGCGGCGGGCGGCGGTGATCGGGACGGACGTCGATCTGGACCTTCTCGAAACCCTGGTGGGGAAGACCGCGCTCGACGCCGCCGAGATCGCGGTCCGGCGCGGATTCCTGACCGAGCGGGCGCCGCGCCGGTTCCGGTTCGCGCACGCGCTCGTGCGGGACACGCTCTACCACGATCTCTCCCGTTCACGGCGCGCCCGCGAACACGGCGAGATCGCCGAAGCGCTGGAAGATCTCCGCCCGGACGACGTCGACGCCCTGGCGCACCACTTCCTCCTGTCGGAGGAGCACGACGACCGTGCCGCGCGGTACGCGCAGGCCGCCGCCGAACGGGCCGAGAACCGTTTCGCGTCAACGGAAGCGGCACGCCTTTGGGACGCCGCACTCGCCGCGTTCGACCGCTTCGGCGCCTCCGACACGGCGAAGCGGCTGGAGCTGATCATGGGCAAGGCCCGCGCTTCGGCCGTCGCCGGCGGGCTCGGCCAGTCGCGGAAGCATCGGGCCGAAGCGTTGGAACTGGCCGAAAAGCTGGACGATCCACTGCTGACCGCACGGGTGATCGGTGCCTTCGACGTCCCCGCCAGCTGGACCGAAAGCGACGACAGGGAACTCGCTTCCCGGATCGCGGAAGCCGTCGAGCGCACCCTCGCCGCCTTGCCCGCCGAACACGTGGCCGAGCGGTGCCGTCTGCTGGCGACCCTCGCCGTCGAGATGCGGAACGCGGGTGGACCGCGGGCACGCGAGGCGGCCCGGGAAGCCGAGGAGCTCGCCCGGCGGCTGGAAGATCCGGCTCTGCTGGCGTTCGCGCTCAACGCCCGGTTCCTGCAGTCCTTCGACCGCGCCGGTCTCGCCCCCGAGCGGGCCGCGATCGGCGCCGAACTGGTCGGCCTCGCCGCGCGGCACGGGCTCGTGACGTTCGAGGTGCTCGGGCACCTCGTGCTCCTGCAGGCGAAAAGCGCGCTCGCGGATTTCGCCGCCGCGGACCGGCACGCCGCGTCGGCGGACGAACTCGGCGAGCGATACGGTCTTCCGCTCGTCGGCGTGTTCACCCGGTGGTATCGCGCGATGCGGACCGCGATGACCGGTCCCGGTGGGGAGGCCGCCTACCGCGCCGCGGCGGCGGGTCTCGCGGGAACGGCCATGTCCGGTGTGGACAACGGGATCCTCGCGCTCGCGCTGTACTGCGACCGGATCCAGCGTGGTTTGCCGCCGGAAGCTTGGGAAGACGACTACGGCGCTTACGAAAGCTGGTGCCGCCCGGCGCTCCCGATCCCGGATTCGCCAAGAGACCTGCTGTTCGAGGCACGCACCTGTCTGCACGCCGTCGTCGCGCTCGAACTCGGTGACCGGACGACGATGGAAAGCCTGTACGCCGAACTCCTGCCCGCCGAAGGGGAGATCGCCGGCGCCGGGAGCGGGATGCTCACCCTCCGCCCGGTCGCGTACTACCTCGGCGAGCTGGCCACCGCCCTCGGCCTGCGAGAAGCGGCCGCCGAGCACCATCGGAAGGCGCGGGACATCGCGGTGAAGGCCGGTTCACCGCACTGGGGTTAGCTCACTGCTCGCGCATCGCGCGGCGGATCTCGGCCAGCTTGTCCTTGGCGGCCTTGTCGCGGTCGGCGATCTTCTTGTCGAGCGAAGCGACGTCTTCCTTGCCGCCGAGCCCGGCGAGCTCGGTCGAGCCCAGCGACGTCGTGTAGCGCTGCTCGATCCGGTCCCGCACGTGGTCGAACGAGGGCACGCCGCTCTCGCTGTAATCCGGCTCCGGGACCTCGACCGGCGCGGTCGGGGTCTCTTCGACGATCTCGGCGTCGAGGATCTCCGGCTTCTTGTCCGGGTTGTTCTCGGTCATCGTCCACTCCGTCCTGCGTGCCACGGCACGGCTTCGGTCATCAACCCGAGCATGCCCGAAACCAGCCGCATCTGGTCGACCGTGCGGATGTCGGCTTCGACCAGCCGCGGCGAGCAGACCACGATCGCGAGCGCCTGCGCCCGTGAGAGCGCCACGTTGAGCCGGTTGCGGGAGAGCAGGAAGTCCAGGCCACGCGGCAGATCGACGGCCGACGACGAGGTCATGGTGGTGATCACCACCGGCGCCTCCTGCCCCTGGAACCGGTCCACGGTGCCCACCCTGACGCCGGGGTGCCCGGCCTGGTCCAGTGCGCGGGCCACGACCCTGGCCTGCAGGTTGTACGGCGCCACCACCAGGATGTCTGCGTCGCCGAGCGGCCGGGGCTCGCCGTGATCGGTCCAGGCGCGGCCGTGGAGTTCGGCGACGAGGGAGGTGACCGCCTCGGCCTCCTCGATCGACCGTGTCGTGTTGCCGTGGTGGTCGACCTCGGCGAGGTACAGGCCCGCTTCGACGCCGTCGATCGACCGCTCGGCCGCCGAGGGATGCGAGTGCAGGCGGCCCGCGTAGGACAGCCGCGACACCGGCGCGCAGACGGCCGGATGCATCCGGCGGGTTTCGTCGAGGAAGTACCCGAGCTCGGCCGGGATGATGTCCGCCTCGCCGATCAGGTGTCCGAGCGCGGACGCTTCGGCGCCCGCGGGATGCGTACCCTGCACGACCTGCGGCAACTGCTGCGGATCGCCCAGCAGCAGGAGATTCTTGGCGCACATCGACACCGCGAGCGCGTCGGCGAGGGCGAACTGGCCCGCCTCGTCGATGATCAGCAGGTCGAACGGCTCTTCCCGGATCGCGGCGTTCGCGAACGTCCAGGCCGTCCCGCCGACCAGATGGCCGGTGTCGTGCTCCTCGCGCCATTTCACCAGCGCGGGATTGGTCTTCGGCTGCTCCCACGGCGCGGCTGGATCCGGGGTCCGCTTGGCGCGTTTGGCGCACGGCAGATCCGGCGCGTTCTTGAGCGCGGCCGACAGCACGTTCTCCACGGCCTTGTGACTGGTCGACGTGACGGCGATCGTCTTGCCCGCGCGCACGAGTTTCGCGATCAGCCTGCCCGCGAGGTACGTCTTACCCGCGCCGGGCGGGCCCTGGACGGCGAGCGTGGAGCCGTCGAGCGCCTCGACGGCCTCGATCACCGTGGTCACCAGGTCCGGCCCGGGTTCGGGCAAGCCCCGGTCGTCGCGCAGCCGCGGCGTCGTACGCCGGAGGAGATCGACGCCGGGATGGGCGGGCAGCACCGGCAGCGTGTCGACGACGAGGCGGGCGAGATCCGCGACCGCGTCGTCCTTGGGGGAGGGGCGGACCGGGCTCCCGGGCAGCACCGCGACCGGCCGGTCGGCGGTGGTCTCGTCGGGCGGGCAGCTCTCTTCCAGGGTCAGCTCGACGGCGGTGGCCGAGACGACCTTGGCGTCCCTCGCGGCCGCTCCGTACCGCAGGCGGACGTCGTCGCCGGGGGCGAAGGGATGCGGCCGGTCCGGGTCGCAGCGAAGCACGAGCGAGCGCTTCGCCTTCCGGACCCGGCCCGACGGCGGCACCCATTCCCCGGCCTCCAACGAGACCGGGACGGTGCAGGCGTTGTCGGTCTCCAGATCGCCGAGCGGGGCGGCCAGCTGGCGAAAGTACTCCCACCACGCCGGATTCGTCTCGCGGCGGTGGTAGCCGACGGACGCGGCCAGCAGCGCGCGGGCGCGATCCTCTCCGGTGAACTCGGCCGGATCGTCGGGGAGCCCGTCCAGCAGCGGATCGACCAGCGCGGCCAGCTGAGCGGCGCGTTCGGCGCGTTTCTGGGCGGCGACGTCCTCCTCGGACTGCCGGAGCAGTGCGTCCATATCGGACTCTTCCGGCGGCTCGGCGAGCGCGATCTCTTCCTTCACACGGACTTTGTGGAGGAATTCGAAGAGCCGCAGCGTGGAGACGCAGTCGTATTCGTTGTAGTCGCTGATCCCGCGCAGCACTTCTTCCGCGTGTTCGGTCTCGCCGGAGGCGGTGAGCGTCAGGTATTCCTCGTAGGCCTCGATGCTCGAAACCGCGGTCTTGACGTCGCCGTCGCGGGCTTCGGGCATGTAGAGCGGTTCGAGGTACTTGATGGAGTACGACCGCTGCGAGACCCGGAGTGCCTTGCGCACCACGGAATACAGGTCCACCAGACCACCGCTGCGCAGCAGGTGGTCGACGGCGTCCTCGCGGGTCCCGTGCACGGCGGCGAGCCGCTTGATCGCGGTGACCTCGTACGGGGCGTAGTGGTAGACGTGCGAACCGGGATGCTCCGCGAGCCTCGCGGTGGCGAAGTCGACGAACTCCTCGAAGGCCCGTTTCTCCTGCGACCGGTTGTGCGCCCAGAACGGCGTGAACTTCGTGCCCTCCTCGGCGGTAACGGCGCCGAAGAGGTATTCGAGCCCTTCGCCCGCCAAGGCGTACGGGTCGCCTTCCATGTCGAAGAACACGTCGCCGGGCGCGGGTGGCGGGAGTTCGGCCAGCGCGTCCGGATCGATGACCTCGTAGGCGATCTGCCCGGTGGCGTCCTGCCGGACCTGGATCGCGGCCTGGGCGCGCAGCGTGGTGAACGACGTGGTCGAGATGTCGCGCGGCCGGTCTTCCGGTGCGGCGGCCGCGAGCGCGTCGATGGTGCCGAGACCCGCGGCGACGAGTTTGCGCCGCTGATCGCCGCGCATCCCCGCGACCAGAGAAAGATCGCGATCGGCTTCGCGGGCGCTCGCGCAGTGCGCGGCGTAGGAGCAGCCGCCGCACGCGGGCCGCTCGTCGGCCCACAGCGGGACCGGCAGGGTCGGCGGCCGGTTTCGCAGCCGGGCGCGGAGCCGGTTTACCAGCGGGAGGAAGTCGTCGACGCGGAACGAACGCGTGCTGTGATCGCCCAGCAGCAGATGCATCCGCGGACCGGCGGGCCAGCCCGCCCGGCGCAGCGCGTCGGCGTACGCGGTCAGCTGGACGACCGCGGCGGGCTTCGCGTGCCTGGCCAGCTTCGTGTCGTAGACCTCGTAACGGCCTTCCTCGTCCCGCATCAGGAAGTCGGCGCGGCCAGAGAACTCGCCGTCGTGGAAGACCGCCTGGTAGATCACCGGCGCGCCGGCCCGTAGCGCCTCTTCGGTGGCCTTCGCGGCGACGACCGGGTCGCGTTCGTCGATCTCGACGACGGCGCTCCGTTCGCCTCGCAGCTTGTCCAGCGTCGCGGCCTCGTGCGCGCGCCCGTGCGTGACCGCCAGCTGATCCGGCCCGGAGCCCGGCCGCGGCGTTCCCGGGAGGCCGGCGGCCAGCGCCTGGTTCAGGAGGCTGCGGTGCTCGCATTCGAGCAGGTCGGCGAGATCGGACGGGGTGTACATCGCCCGGGAGTCTCGCACGGACTCCCGGATGGACGGTCCCGGCGCGCCGGAGTCAGCCGGAGGTGTGGTCGAACTTCAGATGTGAGGTTATCCGGTAGCGGTCGCCCCGGTAGAGGGAGCGGGTGTACTCGATCACGCGGCCGCCCGCGTCGCGGGTGGTGCGCTCGAAGAGCAGCGCGGGGGAATGCTGCGGGACGCCGAGCAGGCCGGATTCGTCGGGGTCGGTGACGGTCGGCTCGATGATCTGCACGGCCGTCGCGGGAACGACCTCGTACCGGGTGCGGAGAAGTTCGTAGAACGAACCGGATTCGAAGCCCGCGGCCGTGATGTCCGGCACGAGATCCCGGGGGACCAGGATCCGTTCGATCGCCATCGGCGCGTCTTCGACCACGCGGACGCGGGTGACGGCCACCAGCGTTTGGCCGGGGGAGACCTCGAGGCGCTTGCCGAGCCGGGCGCCCGCCGGCGTGGTGGAGAACTCGATCACCCGGCTGGTCCAGTGCCCCTCGGCGGGTGGGGCGAACTGCTCGCCGCCGGTGGCGGGAACGAGGTCCTGGGAGATCTTGCGCGGAGCGGTGAAGGTGCCGCGGCCGTGCTCGCGGACCACGAGGCCGTCGCGCTCCAGTTCGTCTATCGCGGCTCGCAGGGTGGGGCGCGAGACGCCGATTTCACTGCTCAGCGCGCGTTCGGAAGGCAGGACCTCACCCGGCTGCCGCCGCTCGATGAGCTGGCGGAGCCGGTCCTTGACCTCTGTTCGCCGCATGACCACAGCCTACCCAGTGGTCAGCGTGAATTGGCTGGTGGACAAGTTGTCTAGACCTATTGACTTTACCACTTCGCGGGGGAGACGGTGAAAGAAACTGACCAGTGGTAAAGGAGACGAAGATGTCGACCTCAGGGAAGTTTCGCGTTGCCGCCGTCGCGGCGTTGTCGGTCGCCGCACTGGCGGTGGCGCCGGGTGCCGCGGCCGGAGCGGCCGCTTGCGGGGCACTGTTCGACGATTTCCACTACGGCTCGCACATCGACGGGCTCCTCGGCCGGCACGGCTGGCAGGTGCGTTCCGGCGCCGGCGGCCCCGGCGTCGGCGGTGCGCGCTGGGCTCCGGAGGGCATCACCTTCCCGACGTCCGACGGGGACAAGGTGCTGCAGCTCGCCTCCACCACCGACGGCACGCCCGCGGGCACGACGCAAACCGAGATCATGCAACCCGGCCGGCGGTTCTTCGAGGGGACCTACGCGGCCCGGATCCGCTTCTCCGACGCGCCGGTGTCAGGCCCGGACGGTGACCGGATCAACCAGACGTTCTTCACCATCAGCCCGCTCCGCTACGACAACGACCCGATCTACAGCGAGCTCGACTTCTCGGAGTACCTGCCCAACGGCGGCTGGGGCGAGGCGGGCCCGGTGAACTTCCAGACCAGCTGGCACACCTACACCCCGGAGCCGTGGTACGCCGAGAACAAAAGCGACAGCCAGCGCCGCAGCATCGACGGCTGGCATTTCGTCGTCGCGACCGTGTCCGGCGGCCATGTGCGGTATTACATCGACGGCGCCCTGGTGGCCGACCATGACCGCAGCGGGCCGTTCGACGTGTACCCGCGGCAGAACATGTCCCTGAACTTCAACCAGTGGTTCATCGATCTCACGCAGCACAGCGGCGGCACGAGTACCTACCTCGAGCAGGTCGACTGGGTCTACTACGCGAAGAACGAGGTCCTGACGCCGCAGGCCGCCACCGAACGGGCCGCGTCGTACCGGTCCTCGGGCGTGCGGTTCGCCGACGATCTCGGTGGCTGTTAGATAGGAGCCGTGGATCGGCTGACTGAGCGTTTCGAGGAACATCGGACCAGGCTGCGGGCGGTGGCGTACCGGATGCTGGGTTCGGTCAGCGAGGCCGAAGACGCCGTACAGGAGACCTGGCTGCGGCTCGACCGCACCGACACGGCCGAGATCGAGAACCTCGGCGGCTGGCTGACCACGGTGGTGGCGCGGGTGTGCCTGAACGTGCTGCGCTCGCGTGACCACCGGCGGGAAGAACCACTCGACGACCAGCTCTCCGAACCGATCGACTCCACAGCTGATCCAGCCGCCGACGCCGTGCTCGCCGACTCGGTCGGGCCGGCCATGCTGGTCGTCCTGGACACGCTCGCGCCCGCCGAGCGGCTCGCGTTCGTCCTGCACGACATGTTCGCGGTGCCCTTCGACGAGATCGCCGCGCTCATCGACCGCACCCCGGCCGCCGCCCGCCAGCTCGCGAGCCGCGCCCGGCGCCGAGATCCACCATTTCGGCGACGCGGACATGACCACCGTCAGGTTCCCCGACACCGACGTCGCGGCGGTCGGGCGCGGTTTCGGATGCGCCGGGATCACCGTGCGGTCGGTCGAGGACCTGGCCGCCGTCACGGAATGGCTCGGCGGGCCACGGGACGCGCCGCTCGTCGTCGACGCCAAGATCGCCGACGACGGCGGCTCGTGGTGGCTCGCCGAAGCCTTCCGGCATTGAGCCCGCTAAACGCCCCAGTCCGGCCTCAGTGGCATGCCCGAGTCACCGTCCGGGCCGACCTTCACCCCGAGCACCTGGTGCAGTTCGATCTCTCGCCGCTCGAAGGCGAGACGGCACGCGGCCATGTACAACGCCCAGACGCGGCTTCGCCCGGCGCCCGCTTCGGCGACGGCCGCGTCCCAGTTCGCGTCGAGGTTGGCGCACCACGCGCCGAGGGTGGTGGCGTAGTGCTCGCGGAGGTTCTCCGAATGCCGCACCTCCAGCCCGCTGTCGTGCATCGCGGTGGCGATCTCCCCGACGGACTCCAGCTCCCCGTCGGGGAAGACGTACCGGTCGATGAACCCGCGTGACCGGTGCGCGACGGAGGTGTCCGGGTTGGTGATGCAGTGGTTCAGCAGACGCCCGTGCGGCTTCAGTTTCCCGGCGAGGAAACGGAAGTACGACGGCAGGTTGCGGGCGCCGATATGCTCGGTGAGCCCGATCGACGACACCGCGTCGAAGCCCGTTTCGGTGACATCGCGGTAGTCGAGATGCCGTACTTCGGCCTTGTCCGCGAGCCCCTTGGCCACGATGTCCTTCTGCGCCCATTGCGCCTGCTCACGCGAAAGGGTCACGCCCAGCGCCTCGACACCGTAGTTCGCGACGGCGTGCTCCACCATCCCGCCCCAGCCGCAGCCGACGTCCAGCAGCCGCATCCCCGGCCGGAGGCCGAGTTTCCGGCACACCAGGTCGAATTTGTGTGCCTGCGCCTCTTCCAGTGACGCGTCGGCGGACGGATACGCGGCGCAGGTGTAGGCCATCGACGGCCCGAGCACCAGTTCGTAGAACCGGTTCGAGACGTCATAGTGGTTGGAGATCGCGTTGCTGTCCCGCGCTTTCGAGTGCCGCAGCCCATCGACCGTGCGCTTGAGGCGGCTCGGCAGTTCCTCCGCGGGCGGGGCGACGCGGCGCAGATGCGTGGGACCGAGTTTGCGCAGCAGCCACAGCCGGTCGGCGGCGCTGAGCTGATCGACCTGGGAAACGAGCGCGCGCAACGCCGTGTAGAGATCGCCGTCGACGTCGAGCGCGCCGGCGACGTAGGCACGCGCGAGACCGAGGTCCCCTGGGGACGACATCAGGTACGTCAACGCCAGCGGCGATCGCACCTCGATCGACACAGGTGCGTCCGCGGGTCCGCTCGTGCTGCCGTCAAAGGCGGTGATCGACACTTCGGTGCTCGGGCCGAGCAACCGCTCGAAGATCTCGCCGACGGTTGTCGTCTCAGCCATGGTCGTCTCTCTTCTCCGGGCCCGGGTCACCGCCGCCGCACGCATTTCGCGTACAGGTCGAGCAGGCGGCCGTCGGGGTCGTAGGCCGTCTTCAGTTTCCGGTAGGCGTCGCCGTTGTACAGCCGCCAGAACTCGTCTTCGGTATAGAAACTGTCGGAATACAGAGACTTCCGCCCGCCGAGCCGGGTCACTTCGGCCTCGATCAGCCGATTGTGCGTATCCGGTGCCTCGCCGGGCTCCAGCGGGACCGCGGACCAGAACCCGAAGTTGACGTACAGCGTTTCGGGGTCCATTTCGTACAGCGGCGAGTTCACGCCGCCCGGCCGTTGCTTCAGCGGGCAGATCCACACCGGGCTGATCGGGATCTCGCGGCGGAAGAAGTCCAGGAACTCCGCCGCCCGCGAGAGTGGTACTTCGATGTCCTGGACGATGGTCTCTTCCGGGGGAAGCCCGCGCAGCTTGAGCAGTTTCGCGGCGATCCCGAACCGGCGGTCGAGCGCCACGACCTTCCAATAGACCGAAGACCGCAGCAGCCGCCTTCCCAGCAGCAGCCGGGGGAGCCGGTGCTGCACGCCGAACGCCCGCGAGCACCAGAACCAGTCCGTGTCCCAGCGCCACAGGTAGTCGCGGACGCTCAGATGATCCGTCTCGCGGGAGCGGATCGACTTGTAGTAGATGTCGAGCCAGGTGTAGTCGCTGGTCGCGGGCGCCGAGGTGGTGAACGTGCCCAGCGTCAGGTACTGCTCGCCCGGCCCGAAGACCGTTCCGTCGACGAAGTCGGCGGACCCGTTACGACAGGCTTCGCCGAGTGCCGCGAAGTACTCCTCGGTGTCTTCGTAGCGGACGTGGTCGAGCCGCACATACGGTTCGACCGGCTCCAGTTCGATCTTCAGCCGCAGCGCGTAGCCGAGCGTCCCATACGAGTTCGGGAAGCCGTGGAACAGGTCGCTGTGCTCGTTGTCCGGCCGCGCGACGACGATCCTGCCGTCACCGGTGAGCAACTCCATCTCCAGCACCGACTCGTGCACGAGCCCGTTGCGGAACGAGGACGACTCGATGCCGAGGCCGGTGACCGCGCCGCCGAGCGTGATCGTCTTGAGCTGCGGCACGACCAGCGGCATCAGCCCGTGGAGCAGGGTCGCGTCCACCAGTTGCTCGTAGGTGACCATGCCTTCGACGTCGGCCGTACGCGCCAAGGGATCGACGTCGAGCACGTGCGTGAATCCCGAGACGTCCAGCCCCGGAGTGCTGGTCGCCTTCCGTGCCCGGAACAGGTTCGACGTCCGCTTCGCCAGCCGGATCGTGCCGTGGAGATCGGCGAGCTGCGCGCGGAGCGTTTCCGCCCGCGCTTCGTGTTCGGCGAACCGGACCAGCCGCGCCGTCTCCCGGATACCGCTGTCGCCGCTCGCCATCAGTTCATCGTGCCCCACTGAACCGCCTGGCGCAGCCCTCATTCGTGCCGGAGCCGGTGCAGCGGGACGGCGTCCGCCATGGCGGTGAAGCCTTTGTCACCGGGATGGAGGTGATCGCCGGAGTCGTACTCGGGTTTCATCCGCTGCGGGTCGGCGGGGTCGCGGATCGCCGCGTCGAAGTCGATGTATCCGTCGAAGAGCCTGCTGGTCCGGATGAACCGGTTCACCGCCTGCCGGGTCTCTTCGAGCTGCGGAGTGTACGAACCCCAGCCCTTCCACGGCGTGATCGTCGCGCCCAGCACCCGCAGGCCGCGGTCGTGCGCCCTCGTCGCGATCTGTTTCAGCGCCGAGATGATCTTGTTCGGATCGGCCTGGTGCGGGGTCTGCTGGATGTCGTTGATGCCCTCGAACACGATCGCCGTCCGTACCCCGGACTGGTTCAGGACGTCCCGGTCGAGCCTGGCCAGCGCGTTGACGCCGTAGTTGCCGCCGTCGAGCAGCAGGCGGTTCCCGCTGATCCCGGCGTTGAGCACGCCGAGGCGCGCGCTGATCTTGTCGGCGAACTGATCGGGCCAGCGCAGGTTCGCGCCCCAGGTCGAATTCGCCCCGTCGGTGATCGAGTCGCCGATCGCCACGACGCTGCCCCGCAACCCGGTGCCGCGGACGTCCACACCGGACACGTAGTGCCAGACCGCGGTCTTCTCCGGGAACGCCGCCGCCGACTCGTCGGCCGCCTTGTCGCCGTTCCGGGTGAAGTACGAGTTCTGCATCGCGAGCGGGTGGTAGGTGACCGGACCCGACGGCGTCGGGGTGTACGTGGTGACCAGCAGGTCGCCGTCCCTCGGCACGGTCAGCGCCGCGCCGTCGCTGACGATGTCGGCGCCCGGCGGCACGGTGACCTCGCGATCTCCGCCGAAGGTCAGCGTGCGCATCGTGCCGGGCACGGCCTGCGGGGTGTCCGGGCCCGCGGCGACCGCGACGGTCACGCGGCCGAACAGCACCGGAGTCCGGCCGAAGGCGTTGGACAGCCGCACGCGGACCTCGTGCCCGCCGGCGCTGGTGTGGACGATGTTGCGGATCGAGAAGTTCGGGTAGCCGTTGTCGGTCCCGGCCACCCCGGCCGCGGGCGCCGCCGCCCAGGTTCCCACCCAGCCGCTGCCGGCGGGGCTCCGCACTTGGGCTGCCGCGGCACCCGGCATCAAGCCCAGCACCAGGATTCCCGCGATGGCGAGATACTTCACGCGCATGTCGGTTCCGCCTCCACCCAGTCGGCTCCACTCATCGTCAAGGAATCACCGACAAGCGGTCAACGCCCTGGACAGGACAGGTTTCTGTCGGAGGGGGCGGTTAGCCTGAACGCCATGACACCTGCCGCTCTCCGGAAGATCTGCCTCGGCTTCCCCGGCGCCCGGGAGGAGTTCCCCTTCGGCGAGGACATCAGCGTGTTCAAAGTCGCGGGCAAGATCTTCGCGCTCGGCCCGCTCAAGGCGAAGCCGCTGCGGATCAGCCTCAAATGCGAGCCCGATCTGGCGGTCCGGCTGCGTGCCGAGCATCCGGCCATCGTCCCCGGCTACCACCTGAACAAACGGCACTGGAATACCGTCGAGCTGGACGGCTCGCTGACCGACGACTTCGTACGGGAGCTGACCGAGGACTCCTATGACCTCGTCGTCGCGGGCCTGCCGAAACGAGAACAGGAGAAACTGAACTGGGTGGCGCTCAGCCGGGAATGACCGCCCCGGGTTTCATCCGGATTTCATCCCACCGTGCTCGGCCGGCCTCCTACCGTGGGCGGAGACGGGTGCCGCCCGCCGCACGATGACTCGTTCAGCGGGACTTCCTAGGCTGATGCCGTGCTGGAGATCTTGCGGGACCGGTTCCGGGCCCGGGTGCAGGCGAGTCTCACCCGGGCCGGGCTGACCCTGCCGTGGTGGGGGGCGTTGTGCGCGAGCGCCGTGAGCTTCGTGTTCACGGTGGTCGCGTTGGTGCAAAGGGACGCCTTGCTGCCGCCCGAGCCGATCGCGCTGGCCGGTCTGATCGTGATCGCGCCGTCGGTGATCTGGGTGGTCACCGACTGGATCATGCCGTGGGTGCGGATGACGGCGCTGATCATCGCCGCCTCGGTGCTGCTCATCGAGCCCGTGCTGCCGGATTTCGCGCCGTTGCTGCTGCTGGTCGCGGCCACCGAAGCGGGCAGTGTCCTGCGGACGACGTGGGGCATCGCCCTCGTCACCATCGTGGGCGAAGCGGTCTTGGTCGTGGCGGGGATCTGGGGCGGGCTGATCGGCGGGCCGGTGTACATGGTCGCGATCCTGCTCGGCCTCAGCGGCGGGCTCATGGTCCGCTGGTACACCAGGGTGCTCGACGCCGAACGCGGCAACCGTGACGCTTCCCGTGACAAGGCCCTGCTCGCCGAACGCCAGCGGATCGCGCGTGAGGTGCACGACGTCGTCGGCCATTCGCTCAGCATCACGCTGCTGCACCTGACCGGCGCCCGGCACGCGCTGCAGCAGGACCGCGACGTCGACGAGGCGATCGAAGCGCTCACCGAAGCCGAGCAGGTGGGACGGGCCGCGATGGCCGACATCCGCCGCACGGTCGGTCTGCTCGCCGACTCCCCGTCGGGCAGCGCCCCGCTGCCGGGTGTGGAGGACATCGCGACGCTGGTGGAACGCACTCGCAGCGCCGGACTGGCGGTGCGCTATACACAGGAAGGCGACCTCGGCCGGGTAGGCGCCTCGGAAGGATTGGGCCTCTACCGGATCGTGCAGGAATCACTTGTCAACGTCGTCAAGCATGCCCCCGGCGCGACCGCGGAGGTCCGGCTGAACGCCGGCCGTTCTGGGCTGAAGCTCATCGTCAGCAACACCCTCCCCGCGACCGTCCGGCGCGCGGCGGAGGACGGTTCGGGACTGGCGGGGATGGCCGTCCGCGCGGCCCAGCTCGGCGCCGATCTCAGTGCCGGGCCCAGCGGCAGGCAGTGGATCGTGCAGGTCACCGTGCCGGGGGGCAAGCCGTGACCGCCGCCGAGATCCAGGTGCTGCTGGTCGACGACCAGGAGCTGGTCCGGTCCGGACTGCGGCGCATCCTGCGGCGCCGCGACGGGTTCGTCATCGCGGGGGAATGCGGCGACGGTTCGGAAGTTCCGGCGGCGCTGGCCGCGCACGAGGTCGACGTCATCGTGATGGACCTGCGGATGAAGAACGTCGGCGGCGTCGAGGCGACCAGGCGGCTGCGGCGGTCCGGCGGGCATCCGCCGGTGCTCGCGCTGACCACCTTCGACGACGACAACCTCTTGGCCGACGCGCTGCGGGCGGGCGCGGCCGGGTACGTCCTCAAGGATTCCCCGGCCGAGGACCTGATCCGGGCCGTGCGGGCGGTCGCCGCGGGCGACGCGTGGCTCGACCCCGGTGTCACCGGGCGGGTGCTCGCCGCGTACCGGCAGGCCGCCGGGAACGGCAGTGGCGGACGCTCACCGGAGCTGCTGACCCCGAGGGAGCAGGACGTGCTCAGGGCGATCGGCCGCGGGCTGACCAACGCGGAGATCGCCGCGACCCTCGTCATCTCGGAGGTGACCGTGAAAAGCCATATCGGCCGGATCTTCACCAAACTCCAGTTGCGGGACCGGGCGGCGGCGATCGTGTACGCGTTCGACCACGGGATCGTGGTGCCGGGCTGATGCGCAACGACGGGGGGATCATGCCGGACTCGCGACTTCGCTTCGAACTGCTCGGCCCGTTGCGGGCCTGGCACGGGGAGACCCGGCTGGATCTGGGGCCGGTCCGGCAGCAGGCAGTGCTGGCCGCGCTGCTGCTGCGCCCGGACGTGACCGTCAGCCACTACGAACTCACCGACGGGCTCTGGGAGAAGCCGCCGGAGTCGAACGTGCTGCCGGTGTACGTCCGCCGACTGCGGCAATGCCTGGACACCTCGGGTCAGAAGCCGCGGGACTCGGTGATCGTGTCCGATCGCGGCGGCTACCGGTTCGCCAGCGGCGGGGTCCGGCTGGACGTGGTCCGGCTGGAGGAGGTCGCCGCCGTCGCGGCCGCCGCCGAGGAGTCGGGCGACCTCGTCGCCGCGGTGGACACCTTCGCCGACGCGCTCCGGCTGTTCCACGGCGAGCCGCTGACGGGGCTGCCCGGCGCGTTCGTCCAAGGCGAGCGGCGACGGCTGGAGGAACGCAGGCTTCTGTTGCTGCGCCGGAAACTGCGGGCCCAGCTGAAACTCGGGCGGTTCGACGAGGTGATCGGCGAGCTGTCGGCGCTGGTGTCCGCCGACCCGCCGAGCGAGCCGCTGGCCGCGTTGCTGATGCGGGCGCTCTACGGCGGCGGGCGGCAGGCGGAGGCGCTGGAGGTGTTCACCGACGTCCGCGAGCGGCTGATCGAGCAGCTCGGCGTCGAGCCGGGTGAGGAACTGCGGCAGGTGCAGGAAGCGGTGCTGCGCGGCGACGAGACGCTGCTCGGTGTAGCGCCGCGCCGCGAACCGTCCCGCCGGATCCGCAACGAACTGCCCGCCACCAACGGCGAACTCGTCGGCAGAGACCGGGAACTCGCGCTGCTCGTCGAAGACGGCGATCCGGAGTCGGTCTCGGTCGACGCCGTCGACGGTGTCCCCGGTGCCGGGAAGACCACGCTCGCGGTGCGTGCGGCCCACCGGCTCCGTGAGTCCTATCCGGACGGTGCGTTGTTCGTGGATCTCCACGGCTACACCGAAGGTCGCGAGCCGGTGACGCCGGAGCGCGCGCTGCGGCGGTTGCTGCGCGCGGTCGGTGTCGAGGACGGGGCGATGCCGGACGATCTCGACGAACTGGCCGCGTCGTGGCGGGCGGCGACCGCGCAGCTGCGGTTGCTGCTGGTTCTCGACAACGCCGAGTCCGCAGGCCAGGTGCGGCCGCTGCTGCCGTCCGGGCCGGGTAGCCGCGTGCTGGTGACCAGCCGCCGTCGGCTGTCCGGTTTGGACGCCGACCGCCGCGTTTCCCTTGGCGCGCTGGGTCTCGATGCGGCCGAGCGGCTGCTCGGCCGCATAGTGGGGGCGCCGAGGGCGGAGGGGGAGCGGTTCGCCGTGCGCGCGCTCGCCGGGCTGTGCGGTCGGCTGCCGCTCGCGCTGCGGATCGCGGGTGCCCGGTTACAGAACCGTCCGATGTGGACGTTCAAGGACCTGGTCGACCGGATGTCGGACGACGAGCGCAGGCTCGGTGAACTGACGGCCGAGGACCGCAGTGTCGAGGTAGCGCTTCGCCTGTCGTACGACCAGTTGCGGCCCGCTGAGCAGAACGCGTTCAGCGTGCTCGGCCTGTCGCCGACGACCGAATTCGACCGGCTGTCGGTCGCCGCCCTGCTGGACTGCTCGCCCGCCGAAGCCGAGCGGCGGCTGGAAAGTCTGGTCGACGCCAGCCTCGTGCAGGAGCCCGCGAGCGGCCGATACCGGCTGCACGACCTGGTGGCGGTCTACGCCCGGCGGCTCGCCGGGGAGATGCCCGAAGGCGCCGCCGAGGCGGCGCGAAAACGGGTGTACGGGCTCTACCTCAGTGCCGCTCGCCGGGCGAGCGAGTGGGGTGTCGCGCGATTCCCGGTGGAGACCGGAGGACCGTTCACCGGCCAGCGTGACGCTTCCGCCTGGCTCGACGCGGCCGGCGACCTGCCGGAGGTGGTCTCGCAAGCGGCCGAAGCCGGGCTGGCCGACCTCGCGTGCTCGGTCGCCGAGGGGCTGGTCGACTATCTCGCGCGTCAGCAGCGGTACCACGAATGCCGGACGGCGTTGCAGGTCGCGCTGCCGCTCGCGGAACAGGCCGAAGACGAACGCCTGGTCTCGTCGTTGCGGTTCTGCCTGGGCTACGCCTATGCCATGCAAGGGCAACTCGACCGGGCTCGTGGCTGGTTCGACGACGCGCTGCGGGCGGGCCAGGCATCGGGCGACCGCGGAGTGGAGGCGCGGGCGCTCGGCGGGCTCACCATGGCGGATCTGATCGCCGGGCGGCACGATCTCGCCATTTCCGGGATGCGGCGGGTGATGATCCTCGCCGAGGAGGTGGGGGACAGCTGGCTCGCCGAACGGTCGCTGTCCGCCCTGGGGTATCTCGCCTACCTGCAGGGCGAGCACGAAGAGGCGCTCGTCCACCTCGGCCGCGCTCGTGAGCTGAGCGAGGAGATCGGCAGTCCGGGGATGCTGGCCAGGGTGCTGTGCCACAGCGGCACCGTCCGCCTCGAAACCGGCAGGTTCGCCGAAGCGGTGCTGGACTTCCGGCGCTCCGTCGAACTCGCCGAGGAGACCACGGACGGCCTGCTGGCCGCCACCAGCCTCGCCAGGATGGGCGCCGCGGAACTGGAACTGGGGAATCTCGACGCGGCTTTCGAACTCCAGCGGCGGGCGCTGACAGCGGTCACCGAGGAGACGATCGTCGGGATGGAGTCCGAGATCCGCAACCGGCTCGGCCGCACCCATCTCGCCGCGGGAGATCCGGTGGCCGCCAGGGAACACTTCGAGTGGGTACTGACCACCATCGGTCCCGACGGCGATTCCCTCCAGCGCACTCTCGCGCTGGAAGGTCTGGACCTCACCAGACAGTCGGCACGCCGGCGTTGATGATCGTGAAGCGGTGCCCCGCCATGCTCGTCCGCCAGCGCGCGAAGTAGGCGTCGGCCGCGTCGGCCAGGTGCACCCCGGCGCGGACCTCGTGGACGACGCAAGCCCATTCCGCGCCGTCGCACAGCACCAGCTCCCGCGGTGCCCCGCGCTTGCGGAGCACGGAAGAGCAGAGGGCGCCGCGTCTGCCGACGTTGCCGTCGTCGAGGCAGTGACGGAGGTCTTCAACGGCGTGGGCGGCCGTCTCGAACAGCGTCCACCGGTACTTCGGCGACGGGCGGCCGTCGGCCCACGGCGTGGAGAACGCGGCCCAGCTCCAGCCCGGTCCGACGAGCCCATCCCGTTCCCCGGGACTCGGCGAGTCTTCCCTGGGCAGCACCATGTTGTAGGGGGTCCGGCTCGCCGGGCTCATGCACGTCTCCTCGTGGACCACCGGTCCGCGGCCGCGGATCCGTGCCCGGAACCGTAAAGCGGAGCCATGAAATCCCGATGAAACGAGACCTGACCGATCGGTACTCGGCTGCGCGTGACTGCTGATGCAGGTGGAGCGCACGTGGCGGTCGCCAAGGTGGTGAAGGCCTCCTTCCCTACCCTCAAGGTAGGCAAGGAGGCCTTCACGGACCGGGGCCCGGGATCAACCGCAGGCACTAAGACACCCTTGGTTCCAACCGTCATTACCACTCACGAGCTCTGCGGCACCACGGTCAACTTCCGTCCGTTGAGCGGCTGGGGCTCGCGGGCGTTGCCGTCGCCGAACAGGCCACGGAACCGGGCGATCGTCGACGGCGAGACGGTCTGCTCGGACATCAGGAACCACTGCACGCCTTCGGAGAACGGGGCCGTGGTGAGCGAGCCTTGATACCGGAGTGTGCTCCTGTTCCGGGGCAGGAGCGTGTCGAGGTCGAAGTCCGCCAGTGCCACCGGTTCCCCGCATTCCGGGGCGAGCGTCGCCAGGACGTGATCCACCGGCGACCCGGCGCCCGCGCGCAGGGGCACGCCGATCACCAGCAGTTTCCCGGCGGCGCCGCGGTGCACGAAATGCATTTCCAACGGATCGGCGCGGCCCTGGAAGCGGTGCTCCGACGGAGTGTGGAAATGGAACTGTTCGAGTTCGTAGCGAACCCCGGCGAGGGTGACGTGCCCGGTGCCCGGCCGGACCACGGCCTCTTCGGTTTCTTCGTGATTCCTCGTGCCGCAGCCGTTGGTGTCCGAGGTGTCCTTCCGGATGTATTCGAGGTCGAGATCCGAATGGCCGTAGGAGATCTCCAGCCTCGGCTGAGCGGGATCGAACCTGATGGCGCCGGGGGAGATGTCGACCGGGCTCTGCGTGGGCTGACGCGATTGGGCGGTACCGCCCGCGGCGAGCAGGAATCCGGTGAGGACGAGGGGAACGACGAATGCGGTAAGGCGCCTGCGCGTCACGCTCTGAACCTTTCGAGGACCCGGACGAACTATGATCATCCGGACAAATTCGGCCGCACCCGATGTAGTGGCGCGGACGAGAAGAACACATCTTTTTCCTGTGCCGAAGAAGGCGCAAGCCCCCTGATCCGGCCGATTTCCGACATATTCTCTCCTTTCGTGCGAAACGGAATGTGATTCGTGCCGGCGTTCCCCGAGATGGTCACTGTGCGCATCTGGTCGGACACCCGTAGTCTTCGGCAGGTGTCGATCTTGTCTGTGCTTCTCGCCCTGGTGACCCTTTTTCCCGCCGTGGACCCGGTTTCGCGAACCGGTGCCTGTGCGGGAACCGAGGGGGTGACCGTCGCGGTCGGCATGGCGGCCGGAGTGCTCGTGCGATGCGTGCCCGGCTCACCCGGTGACGCGCTGGCCGCGCTCGAGCGTTCCGGGCTCGCGGTACGGCTGGGGAGCGGAACCGGACCGTATGGGGATTCTCGCTACGTCTGCGCCATCGAAGGTCTTCCTGGCGACGATGCCTGTGCCGGTCATCGGCAGGGCGCGCCGTTCTGGAAGGTGTGGCGCGTCGGGCTGGATCCCGTCGCGTGGCGCGAATCCGGCACCCAGGGCGGGCCCCGCGCGGTGCGGGTCTGCCCCGGCGGGCTCGTCGGGTTCGGTTTCGGGACCTCGCAACCGACGGTGGCGCCGGAGCAGGTCGTGACCACGCCCGGCTGGCTCCCGCCCCGGTGCTGAAGGATCAGTTCGCCGGGACGATGAGCGAGGCCATCACCTTCGGGATCAGCTCGCTGACGAACCGGCCGTCGGCGGGGAGTTCGCTGCCGTCCAGCAGGTAGTTCTGCAGTCCTTGCTCGTAAAGGGCGACCAGGACGAGCACCGCGTCGTCCGCGGAGATCGTCAGCCGCCTGCCGATCCGGTCGAGCGTGCCGACCAGGATCGCGCCCAGTTCGGTGTGGAAATGCCGGAACGCGGCGCCGATCCGGTCGCGGATCTCCGGCTGCCGCAGGCCCTGCGTGCGGAATTCCGCGCACAGCAGGTACCAGTCCTTGTCCGCGTTGAGCGCGACCATGAACAGTTCGGCGATCCGCCCGAGGGTGGGGGAGAGGTCTTCGTGCGCGCCGACGGCGGCCTCGCCGAGCACGCTCTCGGTGGCCTCGCGGAACCGTTCGAGCCGGAGGGTGTTCTCCTCCTGGAACAAGGCAAGGAAGAGGTCTTCCTTCGAGCTGAAGTTCGAGTAGAAGGCGCCGCGGGTGAAGCCGGCGCGTTCGCAGATCAGCTCGACCGGGGTGTCCCGGATGCCGCGTTCGGAGAAGGCCTCGTATGCCGCGTCGATCAGCCGTCGGCGGGTATCCGCCCGGCGCCTGGTCATGGTGGCGCCCCGCTCCTCGGTCATCTCGCCATTCTTTCGCATCGGCCCGGTTCACCCGGCTGTGGGACAGGATACATCGTGAATCGGATACACCGTGCATTACGATACGCCATGTATCCAACGACTGCCGGGAGCCGATCGTGTCGTCATTCCTCTACCGCCTCGGCAGGCTGGCCGCTCGCGGACGCGTGCTGGTCACCGCGTTATGGCTGGTCATGCTGTGTGTCGCCGGCGGCGCGGCGCTGCTGTTCGGCCAGGGGACCGACGACACGTTCGCGATCCCGGGCTCGGAGTCCCAAGAGGCACTCGACCACCTCGGCCGGGTTTTCCCGCAGGTGAGCGGGACTTCGGCACAGTTGGTCGTGCTCGTTCCCGAAGGGCGGCGGGCGGATGCCGCCGTCGTGCGCGACTCCGTCTCCGCCGCGGTGCCCGAGCTGAGCCGGGCCCCACAGGTCGCGACGGTGGTGAACCCCTTCGACCCGAACGTGCACGACGCGGTGTCCAAGGACGGCCGCGCCGCGTTGGTCACCGTGCAGCTCGACGTCGGGCTCGCCGACATCCAGCCGTCGACGAGGACCGCGCTCGCCGGGATCGCGCAGGACCTGGAGAACCGGATCGGCCACGGCACCGAGGTGCTCACCGGCGGCGACGCGTTCTCGGACAAGGTGCCGAAGCTCAGCCCCACCGAGGGGATCGGTCTCGTCATCGCGCTCGTGGTGCTGCTGATGGTGTTCGGTTCGTTCATCGCGGCCGGAATGCCGTTGCTGACGGCGATCCTCGGCGTCGGGGTCTCGGTGGCGCTGGTCTACGCGGCGACCTCGGTGGCGACCGTGTCCTCCACGGCGCCGATGCTCGCGGTCATGCTCGGGCTCGCCGTCGGCATCGACTACGCGCTCTTCCTGCTTTCCCGGCACCGGGATCAGCTCGCCGAGGGACTCGAAGTCGAAGAGTCCGTCGCGAGGGCGACCGCCACCGCGGGATCCGCGGTCATCTTCGCCGGGCTCACCGTGGTGATCGCCCTGCTGGGCCTGTTCGTCGCGGGGATCCCGTTCCTGACCACCATGGGTGTCGCGGCGGCGGGCGGTGTCGCCGTCGCGGTGATCGTGGCCATCACGCTCATCCCCGCGCTGCTGGCGTTCGCCGGCGAGCGGTTGCGGCCCAAGAAACCGCGCAAGGCAAGGAAGACCAAGAAGAAGCCGCGTTTCAGCCTCCGCTGGGTCCGGCTCGCCACGAAATCGCCGTGGGTGACGATCGCGCTGATCGTCGGGGTGCTCCTGGTCGCGTCGGCGCCCGCGCTGGATCTCCGGCTCGCCTTGCCGGACAACGGAACCGACGAGGACGGCACGCCTGCCCGCGTCGCCTACGACGTCGTCGCCGAGCATTTCGGGCCCGGCTTCAACGGCCCGCTGGTCGTCACCGCGGACATCCTGTCGACCACCGACCCGATCGGGATCACCAGCGGTATCGCCGACGACATCCGCGGGGTGCCCGGCGTCGCCGTCGTCCCGCTCGCCACGCCGAACCCCAAGGGCGACACCGCCATCATCCAGGTCGTGCCGACGACCGGCGCGTACGACGAGGCGACCGACGACCTCGTCGAACGACTGCGCGCGATGGAAGGGCAGTTCAAGGAGCGGTACGGCGTGCAGACCGCGGTCACCGGGTTCACCGCAGTCGGCATCGACGTGTCCACGCAGCTCGGCGACGCGTTGCTGCCGTTCGGCATCCTGGTCGTCGGGCTTTCGCTGGTGCTGCTGGCGATGGTGTTCCGCTCGATCCTCGTCCCGCTCAAAGCCACCTTCGGATACCTGCTGTCGATCGGCGCCGCGTTCGGCGCCACGTCGTTCGTGTTCGGGCAAGGACATCTGGCCGAGGCGCTCGGGGTGACCCGCACCGGCAGTGTGATCAGCTTCCTGCCGATCATCCTGATGGGTGTCCTTTTCGGACTCGCCATGGACTACGAGGTGTTCCTGGTGTCCCGGATCCGGGAGGACTACGTCCATCACGGCGACGCGCACAAGGCGATCGAGACGGGGTTCGTGTCCGCGTCGAGGGTCGTGACCGCGGCGGCGGTGATCATGCTGGGCGTGTTCGCCGCGTTCGTGCCCGACGGCAGCGCCACGATCAAACCGATCGCGTTCAGTCTCGCCGTCGGCGTGTTCGTGGACGCCTTCCTCGTGCGGATGACCCTCGTCCCGGCGATCCTGGCGCTGCTGGGCCCACGCGCCTGGGGGCTGCCGCCGTGGCTGGACCGCAAACTCCCGGTGTTCGACGCCGAGGGCGACGGTCTCGTCCACGAACTGCGGCTCGCCGACTGGCCCGCGCCCGGCTCGGCCGAAGTGATCAGCGCCGCCGGTCTCCGCGTCGACGACGACCGCGGGCGCACCGTCTTCCGCGACGTCGAACTGCACCTCGGCCCGGGAGAGATCCTCGCCGTGCACGGTTCCGGCCCGGCGGGCAAGAGCGCCCTGCTCTACGCGCTGGCCGGTCGTGTCCCGCACGTTCGCGGTGACCTGAAGGTCCTCGGCCGGGTGCTGCCACAGCACGCGCACGCGGTCCGGCGGAAGGTCGCTTTCATCGCCTGCAAGGAGACCGACGACCCGGCCGGGGAGGTCCGCCGCGCGCTCGACGACGGCGTCGGCCTCGTCTTCCTCGACGACCTGGACACCGTCGTCGCCACCGCGCAGCGCGCCGGGTTGCGAGCGGCGTTCGCGAGCAGGGCCGCGACGTTCGCCGTGTCCTGCCAGAGCCTCGCGATCGTGCGGGATCTGCTGCCCACCACCGCCGTCGCGGGCCTCGCCATGGCGCCCGCCACCGTCCCCGCCGAGGTCCGCTGATGCCCCGCTTCTTCACCGGCTCCGCCCGTGCCACCGCCTTCGGCCCGCTGACCTGGAAGACCTGGCTCGGGATCGTGCTCGTCCCGGTGATCGTCGCACTCGGTCTGGCGTGGGCGTTCTGGTCGCCCGACGGCGACCATGGCGCGGCCAAGGCCGCCGTGGTCAACAACGACGAGCCGGTGACCGTGAACGGCCAGGTGATCCCGCTCGGCCGCGAGCTGGCCGGAAATCTCGTGCATGGCGAGGATTCCGCGTACACCTGGGTGCTCACCGACGCCGAGGACGCGAAGGAAGGCATCTCCGACGGGACGTATTCGGCGGTCGTCACCATCCCGCCGGACTTCTCCGCACAGGCCACGTCGACGACCGGGAAGCCGCTCGACGCGAAGCAGGCGATCATGCGCGTCGAAACATCGCAGCGCACCGGCCTCGTCGACCCGGTGGCGAGCCGGGAAGTCGCGAACGCGACGCTCACCGCGCTGAACCGCCAGATCGTCGAGACCTATGTGGACAATCTGTACGTCGGATTCTCGTCGATTCACCAGCAGCTCGTGACCGCGGCCGACGGCGGCGATCAGCTCGTCGTCGGGCTGCGCCAGTTGTCCGACGGAACCGGGAAACTGGCCGCGGGAGCGGGAGAACTCGCCGGTGGGGCGGGAAAGCTCAGCGGTGCGGCCGGTCAGCTGGCGGACGGCGCCCGTAAGCTCGCGAACGGCACCGGGCAGCTCGCCGACGGCTCCGGCCGGTTGTCGTCGGGGCTGACCCAGGCGGAGAAGGACACCGCGCAACTGCCCCGGTTGACCAGAGAACTGGCCGACGGGGCGCAGCAGGTCGCGAACGGCAACAAGCAGCTGGCCGACAAGATCTCGCCGCTGGCGGACAAGGTCGTGCGGATCATCGACGCGCTGCCCACGGCGGGCGATTCGGCGCGGAAGTTCGCCGAGCTGGCGCAGAAGTGCGAGCAGGACACCAAGTTCTGCGCCGATCTGAAGGCCGCTTCGGAAAAGCTCACGGCCGATGCCGCGATCCTCGACGGCAAACGCGCCGAGATCCGCGACGCCGTCGTGCGGACGAAGAAGGCGGTGCAAGACCTTTCGGCGGGCTCCCAGAAGGTCGCCGACGGCAACAAGCAGCTCGCGGACAGGTCGAAGGACCTCGCGGGCGGCATCGGCACCGCGGCCGCCGGTGCGCGGAAACTCGACGCCGGCGTCAAGGCCGCAGACTCGGGTGCGCGGCAGCTCGCCGACGGGTCCGGTCAGCTCGCCGGTGGCGCGACCACCCTGTCGACCGGCGCGGGTGAACTCGCCACCGGTGCCCGCACCGCCGCCGATGGCGCCGAGCGCGCCGAATCCGGCGCGTCCGAGTTGGCCAAGGGCCTCGACGACGGCCGGGGCAAGGTGCCCGACTACACCCAGGCCGAACGCGATCACCTCAAACAGGTCGCCGCCACGCCCGCGATCGCCGACACCGCGGGCTCGGGAACGTTCGGCGAAGGCGCGGTGGCGCTGATCCTCGTGCTGGCGCTGTGGGTGTGCGCGCTGGCGACGTACCAGGTGATCCAGGCGGTGCCGCCGAGCGTGCTCACCACCCGCGAACCGAGCTGGCGGATCATCCTCGCCGCGGCCGTCCCCGGTGCGACGCTGGCGGTGCTGACCGCGTTGATCCTGACCGGGGTGTTCTGGGCGTTCCTCGGCCTGAGTTTCGGAAAGGCCGTGACCCTGCTGGTGCTCCTTGTCCTCGCGGCGGGGACGTTCACCGTGGTGAACCAAGCGCTGGTGGCGATCTTCAAACGCCCTGGCCGTTTCGCCGCCCTCGCGATTCTCGTGCTCACTGTCGGCGCTTCGCTGATTTCGACCGTGCCCGGCTTCTTCGGGACCGTGCTGGGGATCCTGCCGACCAACGGCGCGCTGGTCGCGCTGCGATCGCTGCTGACGGGGACGGACGGCCTGGCGTCGGGGATCGTGCAGCTGGTGGTGTGGCTGGGAATCGGGACGCTGGCGATGATCCTGGTGACGGACCGGCGGCGCTCCTTGCCGGGCAGGGAGCTTCGGCTGGCGTAGGCCGTCATTACCGGCGCCCGTGCCGGCCTTAAGTACATGAAGGCCCCTTCACTTGCGCCTGACGCAAGTGAAGGGGGCCTTCACGCGCGGCAGTTGTGCCTGCTGTGGTCGCGGTGTACCTGGGACGAGAGCGGCGACCCTGACGGTAGTGAAGGCCTCCTTCACTACCGTCAAGGTAGGCAAGGAGGCCTTCACGGACACATGATCAGCCCCAGCCAAATCCAGCAGGTACCCAAGACGCTCTTGGCTGTATCGAGACGCCACTCAGTCTTACCCCTACCCCGTATATGACGCACGTCGCTGCTCCATGCCCCCTCCAGGTGTCCGCAGGCCCCTGCGGTACACCCCTGGGGCATGTGCCGCTTGACGAGCGGACCAGACCTCCTCCAGTATGAACACATGTTCATGAACGCAGGTTCATAACGGAGGAGGTTCTGGGATGTCCGGCATCGTCAACACCGCGCAGTCCGAGGCGTGGAACGGCTACGAGGGACGGCACTGGGCCGAGCACGACGAGCGCTACGACGCGGTGAACAGTGGGTTCAACGAATTCCTGTTCGACGCCGCCGGAATCGGCGAGCGGGACCGGGTGCTCGACATCGGCTGCGGCAACGGGCAGGTGACCAGGCTCGCCGCCGTCCGTGCGCCCCTCGGGGGATCGACCGGGATCGACCTGTCCGCGCCGATGCTCGCCACGGCGCGGGCGCGCGCGGAGGCCGAAGGTGTCGCGAACGTGGTGTTCGAACAGGGTGATGTCCAGGTCTTCCCGTTCGGGGACGGGGTTTTCGACGTCGCGCTCAGCCGGTTCGCGGTGACGTTCTTCGCCGATCCGGTCGCCGCTTTCGCGAACGTCCGCCGGGCGCTGAAACCGGGCGGCAGGCTCGCCTTTCTGTGCATGACCGCGCTCGCCGGAACCGATCTCGGTGCAGTTTTCGGTGCACTGGCGCCGTTTCTGCCGACCCCGACCGGCGAGGACGGCACGGGCCCGACGGCGTTCGCAGACCCGGCGCGGGTTCGCTCGGTGCTGACCGGTGCCGGGTTCCGCGATGTCGCCTGCGACCGTGTCGAGGCGGACCAGGTGTGGGGAAGGGATGTGCCCGACGCGGCCGGATTCATCGCGGACTGGGGTCCGGTCAAGTACCACCTCGGCCAGGTGAGCGCCGAAGCGGCGAACAGTGTCCGAGAAGCGCTTTCCGCCGCGCTAGGGCCTTTTGAGGGTTCCGGCGGTGTCCGGTTGCGCGGCGCCGCCTGGCTGGTCAGGGCGAAATCCTGATGTCACCGAGAAAAGCGGCCGCCCTGCGCCACGCGGAAGACGGCCGGAGCCTGCGCGAGCACCTGATCGGCACCGCTGCGGACCTGATTTCCGCGCACGGCACCGCGGAACTCACGGTGCGGGTGATCGCGCGTGCGGCTGGAGTCGCCGATGGCGTGCTGTACAACCATTTCGCCGACAAGGAGGAGTTGCTCGCCGACGCACTGGCCGAACACGTACGGAGAGTAGAAGCCGGACTCGGCGAGCTGCCCGACCCCGGTTCGGCTACGGTCGAGGCCAATCTCCGTGCTCACGTGGCGTACGGGTTGGCTCTGCACAAGGAGATCCTGCCCGCGTTCGCCGGGCTGCTGGCCCGTCCCGTCGTGCTCGCGCGGTTCGGGGAACGGACAGGCGACGGCGAGACCTGGCGCGATCGTCTCGCCGGATACCTGCGGGCGGAAAGGGAACTGGGCAGGCTGGACGGCGATGTCGGCGCGGCGGCGGCGATGCTGGTCGGTGTCTGCCACGAAACAGTGCTCTCCGCTCTGCTTCCGCACGGCCCCTCGGTGACCGGTTCGCCGGAGGTGGAGGCCGTGGTCAGGACGGTGCTGGAGGGTATCGCGGCCCGATGATCGGAGTGCCGGGTCCGACACGGGTTGATCGGCGGGCGTTCTGGGTAACCCGGATGTGCGACTTCAGCAGGGAGGCCGCGCGCGACGGGAAAGGGTGGCTCCATGATCAGTATCGCGGAGCATCCGGTGCCGGGAACCTGGGTGCTTGACCTGCGAGCCACGACGCCACGGGCGTTGCCGGACATGCGTGCCTGGGTGGTCAGATGCCTTCCCGATCTCGGCGAGAAGCATCTCGACGACGTTCTGCTGGCGGCGACGGAACTCGTCGCCAACGCGTACGTGCACGGGGGTGGCGCGCGCCACATCCAGCTGTGGCGTGGCGTGACACCCTGCGCGGTGCGCATCGAGGTCGCGGACGTCAGTGTCGAGCAACCCCGGGCGCGGTGTTCGCAGATCGAGGATCCCCGCGGCCGCGGGCTGCTCGTCGTCGACGGGGTGGCGGTGCAGTGGGGCGTCCGGCGTGAGCCGGTGCGGGGCGGGAAGATCGTCTGGGCGCACATCCGGTGCGACGGCCGTTGTCCGGAAGCGCCCCCGCGCGTGCGCACGAGGCGCTCCCGGAACTGACCGGACTCAGGCCGCAACAGCCACCTCGCAGACGTGACCACCGAAGTTGACCAGCAGACCGGCGACCGCCGCGCCGAACGCGGTCGACATCGCCAGGATCGTCGCGATCGTGGCCGCCGCCTGCCGGTGCTCGTATGGCGGCCCAGTTCCCGCCACGATCCGACCTCTTGCCCGATGCTCACGCGGTTCTCCTTGTTGTCGAAAGGAATTGCGCTTCGCATCCTGTCGGCGCGGGGAGGCTCGGTAATCGGACAAATCAGACGTTAATCAGGTCGCATTTTCGTGCGGCCTTCGATGGCGGCGCGGGCGGCCTCTACCGACTTCCGGACGACGACTTCCGTGGAGTAGCCCTGTTTCGTGAAGACGCCATCGAGATAGAACGTGCCGTAGCCGTGCGCCTGAGTGAACAGCTGCTCCATCAGTTCGAGCCCGTCCTGCGGCCGGTCCGCGACGGTCAGGCAGAGCATGACGAACTGGTCGGTCAGGCGGCGGGTCTGCTCGTGCAGGGTGGCGTGCTCGGGCCCCTGGAGGCCGTCCGAGTAGATGATGTTCATCCCTGCCCGGCGTTCGATGAGGTATTCCGTGTACGCGCCGGCGGCCGCGGCGAGTGCGGCGACGGGGTCGCTCTCGGCCTCGATGGCTTCTTGCACCCTGTCGGCCAGCTGGCAGGCGACGGTGGCCGCGATCGCGGCCAGCAGGCTCTCCTTGTCCGGGAAGTGTCGATAGGGCGCCCCCGGGCTGACTTTCGCGCGCCTGGCGACCTCGGCGACCGAGAACGCGCCGAGCCCCTGTTCGGCGATCAGGTCCAGCGAGACCCGCACGAGTTCGGCGCGGAGGTCGCCGTGATGGTACTTGCCGCCCATGTCGTGGATCACACCGTCCCGGTCGCGGAATATGTAAGAGCCCTCTTACGCTCGTTGTAAGTGACCTCTTACATGGTCTCACTGTTTCTCGGAGGGTTTCATGACGACGACCACGCACGCCATCGCCGCGCCGTCCCCGGGCGCCGCTCTGTCGCCGACGACGATCGAGCGTCGCGACCTGCGTCCGGACGACGTGTTGATCGACATCGCGTACGCGGGGATCTGCCACAGCGACATCCACCAGGTGAAGGAGGACTGGGGCAGCGCGATCTTCCCGATGGTCCCCGGTCACGAGATCGCCGGCGTCGTCGCGGCGGTCGGCTCCGACGTGACGAAGTACCGGGTCGGCGACCGCGTCGGGGTCGGCTGCATGGTCGATTCCTGTGGCGAGTGCGAATACTGTCTCGCGGGCACCGAGCAGTTCTGCGTAAAGGGGAACATCCAGACGTACAACGGTGTCGGGTTCGACGGCGAGAACACCTACGGCGGTTACAGCAGGCAGATCGTCGTGAAGGACGCCTTCGTCTGCCGTATCCCGGAACGGATCGGCCTCGACGTCGCCGCTCCGCTGCTGTGCGCGGGCATCACCACCTACTCCCCGCTGAACCGCTGGGGCGCCGGGCCGGGCAAGAAGGTCGCCGTCGTCGGCCTCGGCGGGCTCGGCCACATGGCGGTCAAGATCGCGGTCGCCATGGGCGCCGAGGTCACCGTGCTCAGCCAGAGCCTGAAGAAGCAGGAAGACGGCCTGAAGCTGGGTGCGAAGGACTACTTCGCGACCGGTGACGCGTCGACGTTCAAGACGCTGCGCGGCCGCTTCGACCTGATCCTCAATACCGTTTCCGCGACGCTGCCCGTCGATTCCTACCTCGGCATGCTGCGGGTCGGCGGGGCGATGGTGAACGTCGGTGCGCCCGGCGAACCGTTGTCGTACAACGCCTTCTCGCTGCTCGGCGGGAACAGGGTGCTCGCCGGTTCGATGATCGGCGGAATCGCCGAGACCCAGGAGATGCTCGACTTCTGCGCCGAGCACGGGATCGGCGCGGAGATCGAGACGATCTCGGCCGACCAGGTGAACGTGGCCTACGACCGGGTCGAGAACAGCGACGTCCGGTACCGGTTCGTCATCGACGCGGCGACCATCGGCGCCTGATCCGCCCGACCGGCTCGTGAGTGGTAAGGACGGTTCTAAAGATCGGAAGA
>NZ_CP150484.1:976141-984166 GCF_037997115.1 Amycolatopsis coloradensis | reverse complement strand
AGGACGGTTCTAACCGTCCTTACCACTCACGAGCGGCCGCGGGCTCACATCAGCAACAGGGGCAGGGTGTTCATCGCCGTGTGCGCGGCGATCGGCGCCCACAGGTTGCGGTAGCGCGACCACAGATAGCCGGCGAACAGGCCGAAGAACCCTTGGAAGGCCACGATCGCGCCCAGGGTGAGCGGGAGTGAGCCCTGTCCGTGCGTCGGCAGGTGCAACCAGGCGAACAGCAGGGCCGACAGCAGGATTCCCGGCCACCGCCCGAAAAGCGCCTCCAGCCGGGTCTGCAGCATGCCGCGGAAGAAGACCTCTTCGAGGACGTTCGCGGTGAAGAAGGTCAGCGTGGCGCCGACGGCCAGGTACACCGGATCCGGGTAGTCCTCCGCGGTGGGGAGCGGCGGCGCGAGCGGGCCGAGGACGGAGAGCCAGCCGAACACGAGCACCGCCGGAATCGGCGCGAGCCATCGCCAGGTCTGCCGGGGTAGCCACGTCAGCCGGAAGGGATCGGGTTCCCCTCGCGTGCGCAGGAGAAGCAGCGGCAGCGCCAAGAACACGAGCGGCTTGGCGAGTGCCCAGATGTCGCGGACCAGCGCCTGTTGACCCGCGGCCGAAACCAGGAACAACGCCGGCGGCCACAGGAAAGCGATGAGCGCCAAGGCCGTCGCCTGCTTCCGGAGCCTGCCCCGGTCGGTCGCGTCGGGGAGCGGTTTCGGCGCGTGGAGCGGGATCCCGTGGGTCAGCAGCATCCCGGCCAGCGCCGGAATCAGGGCTCCGGCAAGGGAAAGCGCCTTGTCCGAATCCGCGGACGGCTTGATCGTGTCGTGCCCGGTCGCCAGCAGCAGCGCGGGTGCGGCCACGAACACCGCGAGCCCGCCGAAGAGGATTCCCCAGGCGCGTACCGGTTTTTCTGTCACGGGGACAGGATCTTCGAAGCGGCGTGAGTCCGCGTCATCACTTCGGAGGACTTCAGTCGACCGCGATGACCTTTTCCAGGCTGCGCAGGCACAACGTGAGCGCCTCGTGCTTCGGCGTCTTCTCGCGCACCAGTTCCCACGCCGTGTAGAGCAGGCTCCAGAGCAGTTGCAGCAACCACTCCTTCGTCATCGCCGGATCGATCGAGCCCTCGGCGTGCCCGCGTTCGATGAGCCGCAGCAGGCGACGGTCGTCGTCGCTCTCCTCCGCCCATTCTGGCCGGGTCACCAGATCCGGCATGGTGAACAGCAACTGGAAGATGTCGGCGTGCTCGAAGTACTCCTGGCACAGCCGGGCGAGCACCGCCGGGACCGGGCCGTCGTCGAGCCGGGCCCGTTCGGTGCTCTGGGAGATCTTGTCCAGCGCGTCGTGACTGATGGCGTCGATCAGGTCCGAACGCTCCGCGAAGTACCGGTGCACCGTGGTGCGCCCGACGTTCGCCGCCGCCGCGATGTCGGCCAGCGTGGCGCTCGGCTGCTTGGTCAACGTCTCGATGGCCGCGTCCAGGATCGCGCGCCGGGTCCTCGCCCGGACACCCGTCTCGGTGACCACACCCTCACTCATGGCCGGTACCGTACCCCGCTCCCGATATGGAACTCGTTTGACGATTTTAGAACACTCGTGTTCCATTGAGAACCATGAAAACTCCACGATTGAAGGTGCTGTGGTCGTTCGCGCGACCGCACAAGGGGGCACTGGCGATCGGCCTGCTACTCGCCCTGCTCGGTTCGGCGGCCGGTCTCGCCACGCCCATGGTCACGAAGTGGGTGCTCGACTCACTCGGTTCGTCGGCGTCGCTGGCGGGCCCCGTGCTGGCGTTGGCGGGCCTGATGGTGGTCGGCGCGGTGATCTGGCTGGGGCAATGGATCCTGCTCGGCACCGTCGGCGAGCGGGTGGTGCTGAAGGCGCGGGAATCGATGGTGCGGCGGTTCTTCCGCGCGACGATCCCGGTGATCACGAAGCGGCCGACGGGGGAATTGGTCACCCGCGTCACCTCGGACACGGTGCTCCTGCGCGAGGCGGCGTCGTCCAGCGTGATCGGCCTGATCAACGGCGTGGTGATGCTCGTCGGCACCCTGGTGCTGATGAGCGTGCTCGACCCGGTGCTGCTGGCGACGACGGTGGCGGCCGTGCTCGTGGTGATCGCGTTGTTCACGTGGCTCATGCCGGCCATCGCGAAGGAACAGGAGAAGGCGCAGGACCGCGTAGGCCGTCTCGGCGGCGTGCTCGAAGGCGCGCTACGGGCGATCCGCACGGTGAAGGCCAGCCGCGCGGAAGCCCGGCAGTCCGAGCGGATCCTGGTCGACGCGGAAGCCGCCGCCGCGCACGGTGTCCGCGCGGTGCGACGGGAGGCCGTCGCCTGGGTGGTGGCCTGGACGGGTATCCAGGCCGCCACCCTGGTGATCCTCGGCCTCGGCGCCTGGCGGGTCGACGCGGGCCTGCTCGAGGTGTCGAGCCTCATCGCGTTCCTGCTGTACGCGTTCGCGCTGATGGAGCCGATCACCGAACTGAGCCAGAACATGACCGCGTTGCAGGCGGGGATCGCCGCGGCCGGGCGGATCCGGGAGATGGACGCGCTCGAGGTGGAAGAGGACCGGGCGCCTGCCCGGACGGAGCCGTCGGGCGAGCAGGGCGGCCCGGTACTGGAACTGCGCGGGGTGACCGCGGGCTACGGCGGCGACCCGGCGCTGCGGCAGGTGTCGCTGAAGATCCCGAGGCGCGGGCACACCGCGATCGTCGGGCCGTCCGGCGCGGGCAAGACCACGATGCTGTCGCTGATCATGCGGTTCGTGCGGCCGGAGTCGGGTTCACTGCTGCTGGACGGACGCGAGTACGCGGACCTGCCGTACGCGGATGTGCGGACCCGGCTGGCCTACGTCGAGCAGGAGACGCCGATCGTGCCGGGGACGATCCGGGAGAACCTGCTCTTCACCCACCCCGACGCGACCGAGGAAGAGGTGCGGCGGGTGCTCGAAGAGGTCCGGCTGAGCGACAAGATCGCCGCGCTCGACGACGGACTGGACACGCCGCTTTCGTCGACCTCGGTGTCCGGCGGGGAACGGCAGCGGATCGCGCTGGCCAGGGCGATCCTGCGCACGCCGGACGTGGTGCTGCTGGACGAGGCGACCGCGCAGGTCGACGGCCGGACCGAGAGCGCGATCCACGACTGCATCCGGCGGCTGGCCCGTGAGGGCGCCGTGGTCACCGTGGCGCACCGGCTGTCCACGGTGATCGACGCGGACACCATCGTGGTGATGGAGGAAGGCCGCGTCCGGGCGAGCGGTAGCCATGAGCACCTGCTCGCCACCGACACGCTGTACCGGGAGCTGGTGGAGGCGCTGCGGATCGCGGGGGAGGGCGCCCCTGTTCCCGGCTGATCGGGTTCAGGCGGAGACGGCGCGGACACCCGGCGGCATCTCGCGGTTGATCTCGTCGAGCCGGGTGGCGACGGTGCGGCAGGGTTCGCAGCCCGCCAGATGCGCGGCGATCAGGTCCGCCCGGCGGCCCGGCACACCGCCGCGGAGCCACGCTCCCATCCGGCGCCGCGCCTCCTGGCAGCACGGCGTTCCCGTTTCGGGGACCTGCGCCTGCAAGAAGGCCTGTCGGAGTCCTTCGCGGGCACGCAGGGCCAGGACGGAGGCGCCGTTGGGCGAGACTCCCAACAGCGGAGCGACCACCTTCGGCGAGTCGCCTTCGGCTTCGGTCCGCCAAAGCACTGTCCGCCAGCGGCCCGGGAGTGCGCAATAGGCGGTCCAGGCCAGCCGGGCGTTCGAGCGGAGGATGAGGAGTTCCTCCGCGCCGATCGTCCCGGTGGCCTCTTCGACTGCCGGGGTCGTGCCGTACAGCTCGACCCGCTTGTGGTGGTGGCTCCATTTGGCCGCGAGATTCCGGATGGTGACCGCGAGATAGGGGCGGAGGTTCTCCCGCGGGCCGCCGCCGTCGCGGATGACGCTCAGGACACGCACGAACGCTTCGGCCACGAGGTCGTCCCGTTCGGCGGGCTCGGCGACCCAGCCCGCGGCGATCCGGCGCAGCGGCTCGGCGTGCCGCCGGAAAAGGGTTTCGCCGGCGGCGATGTCACCGGCGCGGAAGGCGTCGAGCAGCGTTGCGTCCGCCGTGGTGTCGACGTCTTCCCTCATCGCGGTCTCCCGGACGGGCCGATCTGCATACCCGAAGTAACGGGTACGGCAGTGTACCGGTTAACCGGCCGCCGATAAACTCCGGGGGATGACGCCTGAAGCCGACGCGCCGCGGCCGGATGGCCGGGCGGCGCGCTGGGCGGGACAGCGGGAGCGCCGCCGACGGGAATTCGTCGACGCGGCGCTGCGCGCGATCGCCGAGCACGGGCCGGAGGTCTCCACCGAACAGATCGCCGACGAAGCGGGGGTGGCGAGAACCCGGGTGTACAAGCACTTCGACGACGCCGCCGACCTGCAGCGTTCGATCGCCGACCGGGCCGTCCGCCTCATCACCGCCGAACTGGCTCCGCTGTGGGACCCGAGCGGGACGCCGATGCAGCTGATCACCGTCGCGGTGGGCGCGCACACCGGCTGGCTCGCCGAATACGGGAACCTCTACCGCTATCTCGCCCGGCATTCCCAGGCCGGGCGGCGCGGCGACGCCATCACCGACGTCAAAACGGCGATCGCCAGGCAGCTCACCATCCTGTTCGAGCACTACCTCGACACCTTCGACCTCGACGGCCGGATCGCCGAGCCGCTCGCCTTCGGGCTGGTCGGCCTCGTCGACACGAGTGCCGCGCGCTGGCTGGAGAATCCGGGCGGCCTCGAACTCCCGGAGCTCGCGAGCCAGCTGGTGCGGTGGATCTGGCGGGTCATCGACGACACCCTCCGGGAACGCGGGGTCGAGCTCGACCCGCATTCGCCGCTGCTGGTGCCGGGTACCTGAGCGCTCAGGATGTGGAAGCGGGAATGAAAGCCCGCCGTCCGCTGTCGGAGCAGTCATGGTCACCCCTTTCGACGACCCGGCCTGGGCTTCGCTGACCGGGCCGCACGCCCACTTCGCGGAGCGCTTCGGACAGGTGCTGCGCTATCAGGTTGACGTCGCGCCCTTCTTCGCCCTGCCGCCCGAGCCGGACGACGGCGTGTGGGCTGATGTCGCCGCGCTGGCGGGTCCCGGCCAGACGGTCACCGTCCACAACGCGCTGCCCGTCCCGGCGGACTGGGAAGTCCTCGGCAGGATCGCCGGAGTCCGGCTGGTCGACGTCGCGCTCGAAGCCGCCGAAGATCCCGAAGCCGTCGTACTGGGGCCGGACGACGTCCCGGAGATGCTCCACCTCGTGGAGCGGACCAAGCCGGGACCGTTCCGGAAACGGACCATCGAATTGGGGACATATCTGGGCATCCGGCGCGACGGCGAGCTGATCGCGATGGCGGGGGAGCGCATGCACCCACCCGGCTGGACCGAGATCAGCGCCGTCTGCACCGACCCGGCGTATCGCGGCCAGGGACTGGCGACCCGGCTCATCCGCGCGGTGGCGGCGGGGATCCGGGCCCGCGGCGAACACCCGATGATGCACGCGGCGGCGACGAACACGCCGGCCATCCGGCTCTACGAGTCGATCGGCTTCGAAGTGATTCCACGGCCGGACTTCGTGTCGGTCCGGGTCCCGGGCTCCTTGTGAAGACACGCTAACGAGGGATTTCAGAAACTCGCGATGGACTGAACAGCACGGGCGGGCCAGACTTCGCGCCATGAAGGCATTGGTCAAAGCCGACCGAGCACCCGGGCTGGAACTCGCCGACGTGCCGGACCCCGCCGTCGGCCCCGGCGACGTCGCCGTCCGCGTGCTGCGCGCCGGGATCTGCGGTACCGATCTGCACATCGACTCCTGGGACGACTGGGCGGCGCGCACCATCGCCGCGCCGCTGGTGATCGGGCACGAGTTCGTCGGCGAGGTGGTCGAGATCGGCCGCTCGGTGACGACGGTCAAGGTGGGCGACCTGGTCAGCGGCGAGGGGCACCTGGTCTGCGGAAGCTGCCGCAACTGCAAGGCCGGGCGGCGTCACCTGTGCGCCAGGACCAAGGGCCTCGGCGTGCACACCGATGGCGCCTTCGCGCAGTACGCCGTCCTGCCCGAGATGAACGCCTGGGTGCACCGCACCAAGGTCGACCTCGACATCGCCGCGATCTTCGATCCGCTCGGCAACGCCGTGCACACCGCGCTGTCCTTCCCCGTCATCGGCGAGGACGTACTGGTCACCGGCGCCGGCCCGATCGGCATCATGGCCGCCGCCATCGCGCGGCACGCGGGCGCGCGCAACGTCGTCGTCACCGACGTCAGCGAGCACCGCCTGGAACTGGCCCGCAAGGTCGGCGTCGACCTCGCGCTGGACGTCTCCTCCGCGACCATCGCCGACGCGCAGGAGCGGCTCGGCATGGCCGAGGGCTTCGACGTCGGCATGGAGATGAGCGGGCGGCCCGAGGCGCTGCGCGACATGATCGCGAACATGTCCCACGGTGGGCGCATCGCGCTGCTCGGCCTCCCCGCTTCCGACGTGTCGGTCGACGTCGCGTCCGTGGTGCTGAAGATGATCCAGCTCAAGGGGATCTACGGGCGCGAGATGTTCGAGACGTGGTACTCGATGTCCGTCCTGCTGCAGGCCGGGCTGGACATCTCGCCGGTGATCACCCACCGGTTCGGCTACACCGAATACGAGAAGGCGTTCGCGACGGCCAGGGAAGGCCGCTGCGGCAAGGTCATTCTGGACTGGACGGAGAACTGATGTACGGCGCGATGCGCGACGACCTCAAGGCCGGGCTCGCCGAGATCCGGGAAGCCGGGCTGTACAAGGGCGAGCGGGTGATCCAGGGACCGCAACGGGCTTCGGTCAGCGTCGGCGACGGCGACGTCCTCAACTTCTGCGCCAACAACTACCTCGGCCTCGCCGACCACCCCAAGCTGGTCAAGGCCGCGCAAGAGGCGCTGGACCGCTGGGGCTTCGGCATGGCGTCGGTGCGGTTCATCTGCGGGACCCAGCAGCCGCACAAGGAGCTCGAAGCGAAGCTGTCGGAGTTCCTCGGCACCGAGGACACGATCCTCTACAGCTCCTGTTTCGACGCCAACGCGGGGCTCTTCGAGACGCTGCTGACGGACCAGGACGTCATCATCTCCGACGAGCTCAACCACGCGTCGATCATCGACGGCGTCCGGCTGTGCAAGGCGAAGCGGATGCGCTACCGCAACCGCGACGTCGCGGATCTGGAAGCCCGGCTGAAGGAGGCGTCCGGCGCGCGGTACCGGATGATCGCCACCGACGGCGTGTTCTCGATGGACGGCTACCTCGCGCCGCTCGACGAGATCTGCGAGCTGGCCGAGCGCTACGACGCCCTGGTGATGGTCGACGACTCGCACGCCGTCGGTTTCACCGGGCCGACCGGTCGCGGCACGCCCGAGCTGTTCGGCGTCCAGGACAAGGTCGACGTGCTGACCGGCACCCTCGGCAAGGCGCTGGGCGGCGCGAGCGGCGGTTACACCTCGGGTCGTGCGGAAATCGTCGAGATGCTCCGGCAGCGTTCGCGGCCGTACCTGTTCTCGAACTCGCTGGCGCCGTCGATCACCGCGGCCGCGCTCGCCACGCTGGAGCTGCTGGACGAGTCGAGTGAACTGCTGGGCAAGCTGCGCGCCAACACGGAGCTGTTCCGGCGACGGATGACCGAGGCCGGTTTCGACCTGCTCCCGGGCGAGCACCCGATCATCCCGGTGATGATCGGCGACGCCGCCAAGGCGGGCAAGATGGCGGATCTGCTGCTCGACCAGGGCATCTACGTGATCGGGTTCTCCTACCCGGTGGTGCCGCACGGCAAGGCCCGGATCCGGACGCAGATGTCGGCGGCGCACTCGGCCGACGACGTCAACCGGGCCGTCGACGCGTTCGTGACGGCAAGGTCCATGATGGACGAATGATCGATCCGCGACGGCTGCGCGTACTGCGCGCCCTCGCCGACCACGGCACCGTGACGGCGGCGGGCCAGGCGCTGCATCTGACGCCGTCCGCGGTCTCCCAGCAGCTGGCCGCACTCGAAGCCGAG